>URZG01000128.1 GCA_900552325.1 uncultured Porphyromonadaceae bacterium
ACACCAGCACACCGCCGAAAGCCGACACAGGATCGCCGGCAAGAGCGTCCTTCCATGCCTCGAGAACAGTGGAACGGGCGGCCACACCGCAGGGATTGTTGTGCTTGAGCACGGCGAAAGCGGGTTCATCGTCGGGGAACTCGGCCATCAGCGCCGTGGCGGCGTCGATGTCAAGCAGGTTATTGTAGGAGATCTCCTTGCCGTGGAGCTGGGTGAACATCTTGTCGAGGTTGCCGAAGAAGTACCCCTTCTGGTGGGGGTTCTCGCCGTAGCGCATAGTCTTCTCGCCGTCGATGGCCACGCGGAGCGCGGTGGGATGTTCGGCCAAAGAGTCGAAGTAGCTGAAGATAGCCGAATCATAGCCGGAAGATACAGCGAAAGCCTCTTTGGCAAAGAATAGACGGTCCTCCAGCGAGGATTTGGCGCCGTTCTTCTCCAGCATGCGGCGGAGCGGCTCATACTGATGCTTGGAAGCGGCGATAACCACATCGGCATAGTTTTTGGCAGCCGCACGGATCAGCGATATGCCGCCTATGTCGATCTTCTCGATGATGTCAGCCTGCGATGCGCCGGAAGCCACTGTCTCGGAGAAAGGATAGAGATCCACGATCACGAGGTCGATGTCGGGGATTGCGAACTCGGCAACCTGTGCGCGGTCACCTTCGTTCTCACGGCGCGAGAGGATACCGCCGAACACCTTGGGATGGAGAGTCTTTACGCGACCTCCGAGAATCGAGGGGTAACCTGTGAGGTCCTCCACAGCATCGCAGGGATAGCCGAGTGACCGGATGAATTCACGTGTACCTCCGGTAGAGAGGAACTTCACGCCGTCGTTATGAAGAAGTCTGAGGATTTCGTCGAGACCGTCCTTATAGAACACCGATACAAGGGCGGTTTTGATTTCCTTAATGTCAGTCATGAGCAATGGATAGTTTTCAGTTGCGGTCCGCGGGGAACCGGGATACCTATTGGTTTATATATTAGTGACCGGCCGCCGCTTTCGGGGCGTGGCCTATCAAGCCGCAAAGTTACGAATTTTTCCCGGGATTTCATACCCCTCCATAATATATATTCATTATATGTTGGGATTTTTTTGTACTTTTGTGGCCGAAAATATTACACCCCGCCGCCTGAGGCGAGTGCGGGGCGACAGACCCGATATGAAATTTTACGACTTAGACCTCAGCGACGATATACTTGACGCACTCGATGCCATGCGTTTCGACGAGTGCACACCCGTGCAGGAGCAGGCGATTCCTGTTGTGCTCGAAGGGCGCGACCTGATAGCCGTGGCGCAGACCGGCACCGGTAAGACCGCCGCCTATCTCCTCCCGGTAATCGACCGTCTTTACCGCCTCCCGGAGCCTGAAGAATCGGTAAACTGCATCGTAATGGCCCCTACCCGCGAGCTGGCACAGCAGATCGACCGCCAGATGGAAGGTTTCTCCTACTATCTTCCGCTCACCTCCGTGGCGATATACGGCGGCACCGACGGCGCCACCTTCGCACAGCAGCAGAAAGCGCTCAAACTCGGCGCTGACGTGGTGATAGCCACTCCGGGGCGCCTCATAGCCCATATACAGATGGGGTATGTGGACCTCTCGAAAGTGTCGTATCTGATTCTTGACGAGGCCGACCGGATGCTCGACATGGGTTTCTACGACGATATCATGCAGATCGTCAAACTTCTGCCAGAAAACCGCCAGACACTGATGTTCTCGGCTACGATGCCGGCGCGCATACAGCAGATGGCCAAGGAGATACTCCATGACCCGGCAGAGGTGACGATCGCCGTCTCACGCCCCACGGAGAAGATACAGCAGTCGAAGTTCGTGGTCTACGAGCCTCAGAAGATGCCGCTGATACGGCATATCCTCAAATCGCGCCATGCCTCGCGCGTCATCATCTTCGCATCCTCCAAACTCAACGTAAAGGAACTTACACGCGACCTGCGCCGCGCAGGCCTGAAAGCCGCCGAGATACACTCGGACCTCGACCAGAAACAGCGCGACGAGGTGATGCTCAAATTCCGCGCCAACCGTCTGGACATACTCGTGGCCACCGATATTCTCGCCCGAGGTATAGACATCGACGATATCACTATGGTGGTAAACTACGACGTGCCTCATGAGGCCGAGGACTATGTGCACCGTATCGGCCGCACAGCGCGTGCCGGTGCCGGAGGCGAGGCCATAACCTTCGTATCGCCGCGTGAGCAGCAGAAATTCGGCTCCATAGAGAAATTCTTAGGGTATGAGGTGCGCTCGGAAGAGATGCCCCCCGAGTTCGGCGAAGCACCGGAATACCGGCCCGACCGCAGACAGGGCGGAAGCCGCAACGGCCGCGGCCGCAACACACATAAAGCCGACGGCGGCAACCGCGAGAACCGTGACAACCGTGACAACGGGAAGGGCAAGCCCTCGGGCAACCGTCGCCAGGGACGACGCTACGGACGCCAGGGACGACGTGACAACCGTGGCCCACGCACTGAACAGGGGAACAAACCGCAGAACTAAACGATGGAATTCCAGTTACAAGCCACAGCGCCAGGTTCGGACGCCCGCGCCGGACTGATCACCACCGACCACGGGAAGATCGAGACCCCGATTTTCATGCCCGTGGGCACTTGCGGCGCGATAAAAGGGGTGCTGATGCCGCAGATGCGCGACGACGTGAAGGCACAGATAATACTCGGCAACACATACCACCTCTACCTCCGCCCGGGCACAGACCTCCTGCAGAAAGCCGGAGGTCTGCACAAGTTCAACGGCTGGGACCGCCCCATCCTCACCGATTCGGGCGGTTTCCAGGTGTTCTCGCTCTCCTCCAACCGAAAACTCACCGAGGAGGGAGCGCATTTCCGTTCGCATATCGACGGCTCCAAGCACCTTTTCACTCCCGAAAAGACGGTGGATATCCAGCGCGCGATCGGATCGGATATAATGATGGCTCTTGACGAATGTCCCCCCGGAATGTCGGACTACCGCTACGCCTCGAAGTCGCTCGACCTCACAATGCGCTGGCTGCACCGCGGCTGGGACCACTTCAAAGCCACGGAGCCGCTCTACGGCCATTCGCAGGCCTTTTTCCCTATCGTGCAGGGATGCCGCTATCCCGAACTGCGCCGCAAAGCCGCCTCTGAGGTGGCCGAGCTCGGCGCGGAGGGGAACGCCATCGGTGGCCTGGCCGTGGGGGAACCGGCCGAAGTGATGTACGAGATGATCGAGGTTGTCAACGCCATCCTGCCGGCTGACCGTCCCCGCTACCTCATGGGGGTTGGCACCCCTGAGAATATCCTCGAGGCGATAGACCGAGGAGTGGATATGATGGACTGCGTGATGCCCACCCGCAACGGACGCAACGGCATGTTGTTCACCCGCAACGGGATAATGAACATGCGCAACCTCAAATGGGCCGACGACTTCACCCCCATAGACCCGGAGAGCGACCTCTGGGCCGACCGCGAGATCTCGCGCGCCTACCTGCGCCATCTGTTCATCGCCAAAGAACTCGTGGCTATGGAGATAGCCTCGATGCACAATCTCCACTTCTATCTCTGGTTGGTGGGCGAGGCCCGTCGGCATATCCTGGCGGGAGATTTCGCCACCTGGAAACCGGAGATGGTGCGCCGCGTCACTACCCGCCTCTGATTTGCTACCGATGAAAAAGCCGCGACTGCCGAAGATTCCCAAAATATTTCCGATTCCCGGAATCGGGCGCGATGCCAAACCTCTGGTGTCGACCCTTGACCTGTACATCATCAAGAAATTTCTCGGCACATACGTGTTCGCCATCATCCTGATCCTGGCGATCACGGTGATGTTCGATGTCAACGAGAAACTCGACTCCTTCCTCAAAGCCCCGCTCAAGGCCACGGTGTTCGAGTATTTCATGAATTTCCTCCCCTACTTCGCCAACCAGTTCTCGCCGCTGTTCGTATTCATCGCCGTAATCTTCTTCACCTCCAAGCTCGCCGACAACTCCGAGATCATCGCCATGCTGTCGTCGGGAATGAGTTTCAGGCGTCTGCTGCGCCCCTACATGATCTCGGCGACGGTGATCGCCATCGCCACCTTCCTCCTGGGCGCCTACATCATCCCGCCGGCGAACGTCAAACGTATCGCCTACACCAACACCTACGTCAAGAACCGGCGCGTGGACTACGGCGACAATATCATGCTCCAGGTAGCGCCGGGGCAGATCGCCTACATGTCGCGCTTCGACAACACCACGCGCACCGGCTACCGTTTCTCGCTCGAGAAATTCGGCAAGGAGGGCCTCGAATCGCGCCTGACAGCCATGTCGGTCAAATGGGATACACTCTACCACTGGACGGTGAAAGATTACCTGATACGCGACTTCCACGCCGACCGCGAGGTTCTGCGCTCGGGCACGTCGCTCGATACCATTATCCCCTTCGAGCCGCGCGACTTCCTCATATCGCGCAACGACCAGGAGACCCTCACCTCCCCGCAGCTGCAGCAGTATATCAGCCGGCAGCGATCGCGCGGCGTCGCCAACATACAGGCGTTCGAGATAGAATACCACAAACGCTACGCCATGTGCGCGGCGGCGTTCATCCTTACGGTGATCGGCATGTCGCTCTCCTCCAAGAAAGTAAAGGGTGGTATGGGTCTCAATATCGGTCTGGGTCTGGTGCTCAGTTTCTCGTATATCCTGTTCATGACGGTGACAAGTTCGTTCGCCGTATCAGGTCTCACATCGCCTATGGTGGCCATGTGGATCCCAAACATCATCTACGCCATTATCGCCGTAATCCTCTACCGCAAAGCCTCGCGATAAACCATCCCCGAATCACAGGTGTTTTTCATTTACAGACAGTTGTCGTAAGCAAAAAACACCGCCATGTTCCGTTTCAACTATAAATATCCCGATCCGCTCACCGACGGATCTCCGGCCAATATCCCGCAGAACATCTACATCGTTGGGGTGGCACTCGTCATAGGCCTTATGACCGGCACCATGGCCGAAGGGCTGAAATACCTTGTGGAGATAATCTCAAGGGCCGTCACCTCGGGTGTCGACCCGCTGGGATGGAACTGGATATTCATCGTGCTCCCCGTTGCCGGCATACTTCTGGCAGTTCTCTATCAGCGATATGTGGTGCGTCAGCAGATAGCCCACGGAGTGGAACGCATGACACGCCTGCTCCACACCGACCGTCCCTGGCTCCCGGTGAGTCAGATATGGAGCCCGGTCATCGCCTCGGGGCTTACCCTCGGCTTCGGCGGCTCGGCCGGTACGGAGGGACCCATCGCCACGGCGGGTGGCGCCATAGGCTCAAACATGGCCCGATGGTGCGGTATGCCTGCACCGATGGTGCGCGCCATGCTCGTGATAGGAGCCGGAGCGGGTATCGCCGGTATATTCAAGGCCCCCGTGGGAGGTATGCTGTTCGCCATAGAGGTGCTGGGCATCACCATGTCGGCACTCCAGCTTCTGGCGCTCGCCACAGCCTGCACGGCGGCGGGGCTTGCGGCGTACATCCTCTCCGGGCTTACGACCGATGTCACCTTTCCCGACTTCACGCACGTAAACCTCACGTATGTGCCGTGGGCTCTGATCATAGGGGTTTTCTGCGGGATGTACTCGGTTTACTACTCCAAGCTGGCCCGATGGACCCGCAGAAGACTCGAGAAAATCGGCAACTCATGGGTGCGCAATATCACTTCGGGCCTTACAATCGGTGTGCTGATATGCCTTTTTCCACGTCTTTACGGCGAGGGGTACACCTTCCTTACCGACGTGCTTTCCGGCCGGTGGGATCTCATGACGAGTTCGTCACTCTTCGCCGGGAGCACTCCCGACACCACCACCCTCATACTCCTGGCGCTTGCCATGATGACGGTAAAAAGCGCCGCCGTGGCATGCACGACCTCCGGAGGGGGTGTGGCCGGCGATTTCGCGCCGGCGATCTTCGCCGGATGTATAGCCGGTTTTTTCTTTGCCTTGACTGCAAACACCCTTTTCGGCCTGTCGCTTCCGGTTGCCGACTGCGCTTTCATAGGGATGGCGGCGGTTCTTGCGGGAGCTGTACGCGCTCCCCTGATGGCGATGTTCCTGGTCACGGAGATGGTGGCGCATTTTTCGCTGCTTCTCCCTGTGGCCGTAGCCTCGTCCATGTCGTACATGATTGTTTGCCTTCTTGACCGCCCCAACGCCCCTAAAGGCTATGTATCATAGATTTACATGACTCAACCCGCCGTTGATTACACCCAGTTTTCATCTCCCTGTTTCCATTTTCCCGGGGTGTTTCCCCGATTCTTTTTGCAGAAATGCGTAATTGGCGTAACTTTGCAGACAGATGATACACCAGATCGATACCCTTGACAGTCCCGGCCTGGAGCCGTACAGCCGCCTGACCGAACAGGCGCTGCGCAACGCCACGCCAGATGGGCTTTTCATAGCCGAGAGTCCCAAAGTGATACGTGTGGCCATTTCCGCAGGTTACGAGCCGGAATCTCTCTTATGCGAGGAACGCCATATAGCCGGCGATGCCGCCGACATCATAGCGCGCTTCCCCGGTATGCCTGTATATACCGGATCTCCGGCGCTGCTCGAACAACTCACC
>URZG01000129.1 GCA_900552325.1 uncultured Porphyromonadaceae bacterium
CTCTTCGGCACCGCCAACAATCAGCTCAAGAACGCCGAGATGCGCCTCATATCGGAGACCGCCGGCTCCACCACGTTCAACAACACATGGAACTCGGTATATGCCAACCTTCTCAACCTCAAGATTATCCTTGAGAAATGCGAGGATGGCGGCATGAACGAGGGAATGAACGACCTCCGCGGCATGGCCGAACTATTCAGCGCCATCAACTGGGGGCTGCTGACCGACATGCACGGCGATATACCCTGTTCGGAGGCTCTAAACGGCGGTAACCTCAAGCAGCCCAAGCTTGACAAGCAGGAGGAGATCTATAAAAAAATCTTCACCCTCCTCGATGCGGCAATCGCCGATTTCGGCACCGCCATCGCCGAAGGTCAGGATAACGTCGGCCTCCAGGATATTCTATACGGAGGTGACTGCCAGGCGTGGCTCGCGGCCGCACACGCGGTGAAAGCACGCTATAAACTCCACATGGCTCTCCGCGACGGCAATGCCCTCGGTGAAGCTCTGGCTGAAGCTCAGGCCGCCGTCGGCGCAGGTTTCGAGGGGATGGTGTTCGCCGGTTACGAGGGTAACGACATCTCGATGAACCCTTATGCGGCTTTCCAGTATTCACGCGACTATCTGGCGAACTCCACGACGATGCGTGATCTCCTCATCGCCCGCAACGACCCCCGCCTGAATATATACATAAACTACTACTGGCAGGGCGAGGCCGTTCCTGACGATGTGACAGGCGAGCTCCCCGAACCTACATGCGGCACACCCGGAAACGCCGAAGAGGCTTCTGCCGCCGGCGGTGACCTCGATGCCCCCAAATGGATCTCCTATTCCAAGGAATGGTATCCGATGTTCCCGGCTGCGTCCACTCATATTCTCTCCCTGTCGGAAGTTTACTTCATTATCGCCGAGGTGCAGGCTCGTCAGGGCACCGACTGCACAGCGGCCCTTACCTCGGCCATCGGGGCGTCTTTCGCCGACGCTTCCGCTTTCGGCGCCGTAGGTACTACAGCCGCCGACTATGTGGCATCCCTTGGCGCTTCGCTTGCCGCCGATCCCCTCAAGGAGGTGATGGTGCAGAAATATATCGCACAGGGACGTGACGAACAGGTCGAGACTTTCAATGACCTGCGCCGTTGCAAGGCGATGGGCAAAGTGTGCGTGGAGATGACCAATCCTCTAAATACTCAGGGAGGTCAGAACCGGCTTCCGCTCCGTATGCCTTACGGCAATTCGGGCGTATCAAGCAATGTCAATGTCCGGCAGGCTTACGGTGACGGCATGTATGTGTTCACCGAACCTGTGTGGATCTTCGGAGGCAATCGCTGAAAGCAACATTCAATCTGATAACTGTCCGGCAGTGATGCTGGGCAGTGAAATGACCCTGAAAAATTTAATTGAATTATTCCCTGAACTTGCGTTTTGCAGTTTTTATCCGCAGTTCACCGGGAGGCCGCGCTGTTTGAAACGGGGCCTCTTTTTTTATCCATCAACTTTATACTCTCCACCGGTGTTCTTATATCAAACCCTATCAGGGTAATGATGTTTCAGATAAGAGGCTGAATCTATTTCAATATTTTATCAAAGTAAAACGTTGGAATGAACATGCCGGTCAATGGAAAACAATTTCAAACAGTTACTTATGTTTATGAGGAGATTATTACGCACAGGTGTTTTTCTCGGGGGGCTGGCTGCCGGTGTGCCGCAGATGTTTTCCCTGCAGTTCGCAGTCGACGGAATAGGTTATGTGACCAATCCCGATGATCCGACGACGGTATATATCGCAGGTCGCGTAGGCACGGGGATAGACCAGGTGTTGAAATTCCCGGGTGAAGTCGAGTATGAAGGGGTTAGCTATCGGATAACCCACATGAAGGCAGGGGTATTCTCCAATTCAACTCCGGTGCGCGATGTCGATATGTCCGAGCTGGAGATTGATGCCATCCCTGACAGGGCGTTCGCAGGTTGTGTGAACCTCACTTCGGTAGAGATGCCTGCCGCAGTGATTACCGGAATAGGTGAAAGCGCGTTCTCGGGATGCACCAGTCTTACGTCTGTGACAATCCCTTCTACTGTGACCTCAGTGGGGGAGTCGGCATTCGAGGGATGTCCGTTGTCGTCTCTTGTAATATCAGGAGCCGACGGAGTGATGACGGTAGGCGACAAAGCTTTTTATTGCGACGGACACGTCACGAATGTGGTGACGTACAGGGAAACACCCCCTGAATTCTCTTCGGATAATTCCCAGGGATTCTCGGATGCCTCCTATCACCGTGGACGCCTTGATATCCGTGTGACCGGAGATCAATCCAGATATTCGGAAGTAAAAAGCGCTTATCAGTCGGCTAACGTATGGCGTAATTTCTATATCGACAATCCTACTTCGCTGAATACACCCCGGCAGCAAGACGCCTTTGAGGTAAAGGTGGACGGCGACATGATTGCAGCTCCTGCCGGAAGCCGGGTATATTCGCTGGATGGTACGCCCGTGCCACATAATTCTCTCACTCCCGGAATCTATGTTGTGGTACTCCCGGATAAAGAACCCGTAAGGGTGGTTATTCGATAGGAAGGGTGAGGATGAAGCGCGCGCCCGCTGTATATGACTGATCGATGGTGATATCGCCGTCCATCAGTCGGGCGAGCATTCTTGATATGGTGAGTCCCAGTCCTATGCCCTGGCTGTCGGAATTGAGTTTTACGAAACGTTCGAAGATGCGCTCTACATTCTGAGGCTGTATGCCTATGCCGGTATCCTCCACTATGAAGCAGATGTTACGGCCGTCATCCGACCGGTTGTAATAGATTGTCACGGAGCCTTCTTCTGTGAATTTGGCGGCGTTCTGCAGCAGGTTCAGAAGAATCTGTATGAGACGGTAACGGTCGGTGTTCACAAGGATATCCGGCTGAAGAGTGCGTGCCACAAGATTTACGCCTGGGCGTATGCGGCATTTTACAGTTTCAACCACGGCCTCGCAGACGGGGCCGGCATAGATTCGTTTCTTGTCGATTTTTACTGATGAGGTGTGCAGTTCCGACAGTTGGAGCACGTCATTTACAATCGTGTTTACAAGGTCTGCGTTGAGTGTCAGAAGATCGGCGAACTGCATGAGATATTTCTTCTTGTGATCGTCGATACTTTCCGCCAGCAGATATGCGTACTCCTTGAGAGCCTGGAGGGGAGCCTTTACTTCATGGCTCATATTGTTGATGAAGTCGGTCTTGAGCTGGTCCGCCCGCACTGCATGGTCGCGGGCTTTGGCCGTCTGATGCTGGGCATCAAGGAGATTGCGTTTCTGCGCTTCAAGATCTTTGTTGCTTGCCTCGAGGTTCTCGGCGAGTTTCTGGGACTTGCGGCGTGCGCTGTAGAGTATGACCACGAATACAAGCAGTGCCACCACGGCAGCGACCAGAGCCGCCATACGTCTGCGCCAGCTGTCGCGTATCTGGGTCTGTCGTTCTTTCTCCAGGCGTATATTCTCGGCTTTCATCTGGTTGAGGTCATATACTACCTGGAGCACGTTGTGTTTCTCGTTGGAACGTGCGCTGATATATTCGCGCAACATATTCACATAATGGGGATATGCTTCGAGGAGCATCTTGTTGTCGCCTGTGGCACGGGCTGCCTCAATCAGCATTTTCAGTATGGAGAGCTGCCTGTAACTCAGATGTTCCAGATCCAGATGTTTCTTGAGCAGTTCCAGAACTTTGGCATAATCGCGGTGATAGTAGTGGTAATATATAGTCGGCGATGGTAATTTGGCATAGGTGTGTGCTGCTCTGAGGTCATTCCTGACGATGTCCATGACTTTGCGGTAAAATTCCTCTACCTCTGATGGAGTCAGCCCCTCAGCGTTTTCCAGCATGCGGGTATATATAATGTAACGGTTTGGATCGTAGCTTTTGAATTTACGCTTGTTCTGGCGGTTTCTCTCTTCAAGCTTGTCGATAACCTGGAGAAGTTTCTGGTCGTAATATATCGCACGCTGATATTCCATAGAACAGGTATAGGATATGGCGGCGTTTACATAGAAGAAATTTTTAAGGAAAATGTCGGATGGCGGAAGTTGCTCCACCAGTTCGTTGAGCTGATCCACATATCCGCGGAAAGTATCATCCTCAGGGAAATTGGCCAGTGTGGCGCATACGGCATGGAGCATTACAATCCGGTCGTAGATATTGTTTGACGGGGTGCCGTCAAGGCGCTCCAGTAGGGAGTGGAGCGACTCTGTCTTTACCTCGGGTGAAGAATATTTGAACAATGCGTTGTTGCGCATAAGTTTTATGAACGTCACAGTCTCCCGCCGGTCTGCGCTTTCCGGATAATCCTTGGCCTCAGCGAGAAGTTCGGTGAGTATGGAATCGTTGCGCATATTGTTGTTCGCCAGGTTACGGATTATATCCAGGGCCACAGTAGTGTTTTTTGCGCGCCGTGCGGTGTGCATCAGCTGGAAGCCGATCTCGTTACGGTCGGCCGTGACTATCAGGTCGTAAAGATTGAAAAGAGGGGCGAGCGAATCTGCGGGCGACGAGGCTTTGGCCAGGATGGAGCGTTGTCGCTCTGTCTCGGCTTCTCTGTCGAATTTTACATTTGCCGTCAGTGACGGTGTCAGAAATACAATAATCGATATTACAAGAAATAAGTGTTTCATTGATTGACCGACATTAATCTGCGCAAATAGCGGTTAATGCCGTAAAATTAACATTTATTTCTATTTTGTCCAAATTTGTGTGACTATTCGGCATCTATTTGATTTATATTTCCAATGCCTCTCAGCTTGTTAACATAATACGCTGTCAGAAGGTGGCGCTGACAGTCAGACCGAAGGCGGGAGTGCCGCCGGGGCCGGGGGTGGGGATGAGCAGCGGTTGCGAGCGCAGGCATCCGGGGCCTGTCGTGCGGCACCGCGACGGAGGAGAAAGAAGCCCTACGACTTCATTGACCGGGTCGAGAAAGAAAGCGCAGATATGTCCGATGGCGGGGGAACCGAGAACGCGGTAGTCACGGTTCACGATCATGCGTTTGAGCCGGTAGAAGCCTTCGCCCATGATCGATCCTACGAGCGGGGTGATGAAGATGTCCTGATAAGAGGGGCGCTCCATGCATGCCTCGATGCCGAATTCCCAGCCTATTGTGGAGATTGCCGCCGAATAGAGCATGGATTGCCAGAAATTGAAGCCGCAGCTGCGGGCGGCCATAAAGTAGGCGGCGCCGGCATAGGGGTGGAGCACATAGTTGAAGATGAATTTGTCGTGGTCCCATTCCGGGCCGAGTTTGAATATGTTGCGGTACCACCTTTCGTAGAACGGACGCGAAGTGATCTCTTTGCGGTTCCATGCCGTGGCGTCTTCGGGTAGACATTCAAGCACGAAAAGAGTGCCGACGAACGCCCCGGCGTAGACGGCGGTATTGATCCATAGTCCGTGCCACCACGGATCCGAATAGGTCCATGAGGCGGGGCGCGAATAAATACTCCGGGGGTATCCCGATATGATCGCGATGGTGTCGGGCGCCTCCGCGTGCGCGAGGGATTCTTCCGCGACAGCCGGGAGTGTACTCTCCTGTTGCATCCCTTTGAGTACGATACCCGAAGTTCCGGCGGCGGTGTCGACCGGGGCGGACTGATGGATAAGGTTGTCGTAAACTGCCGGATCCTCCATCGGTGGAACGCCCGTTGTCTGGGCCACGCACGGAAGGCCCAGGGCAGTGAGCGCAAGAGCCAGCAGAATCATTACTGCCATATATTTCAGGCGCAGGTTACGTTTGATTTTCGAGCTGATTTTCATTCTCCCTTACTATAAACAGTTGAAATGACGCGGCAGTGGAAACCACGGCTGCTTACCCCTATAACAAACATCAGGCTTTGATTGGTTTGGGCTTTTTGGCCTTTTTCGTGGCGCTCCCGTCATTTCTGGCGCGTTATCATGGAAAATTTTATTACTTTTGTGGCGTGAAGCGTCACTGACGGTTTCATTTCCGGGTATCCGGAATCTATTCAGATCCACAGATGAATGTATCGCTGATGATAAGCAGGCGGCTGAGAATGGCCGGAAACGGCCGCGGCCCCTCGCGGTCGGGATTTGTCGTGGCTGTGGCCGGAGTGGCTCTGGCACTTGCCGTGATGATGCTGTCGGTGGCGGTGGTGGTCGGTTTCAAGGAGGCCATTAAGGCGAAGGTCGCCGGCTATGAGGCGTCGCTGACTATAATTCCGGTCGAAGCGCAATATGAAGACGGCGAGCCGGTGGAGCTGGATTTCGCGCGTGATTCCGCCTTGGTGGCTTCTGCGGTTAAAAACCACCGCGTGAGTGTGGATGAGCCCCTTGTGGCAAGAGTCATGGACCGGCCTGCCGTACTGAAGACCGATTCCGATTTTCTCGGTGTGGTGCTTCGCGCCTACGGAGCGCGGCATCCGCATGGTTTCGAGGATTCCAATATAATAGAAGGTGCGATGCCTTCCGGTGCCGACGAGATAGCCGTGTCGGGCATCCAGGCATCCGTTCTCGGCCTGAAAGTCGGCGACCGTGTGT
>URZG01000130.1 GCA_900552325.1 uncultured Porphyromonadaceae bacterium
GGAGGAGGACTACTATATTGGCCGCTCGCAATGGGATTCTCCGGAAGTCGACCCGCAGGTTCTCGTAAGAAAATCAGCACCACTTGAACCGGGCAAATACTATCGGGTGAAGATCGTCGAGGCACTACCCTTTGAACTTATAGCCGAACCGATAAGCTGACAAAGGATGAACGAGGTGTCTTCAACAGAACGGTGTATCGGGCTTTGCCTTTCCAAAGGTGTGGAGTTCGCGGTATGCCTCTCTCCCGGCGAAGAGATTCCAATTATTTTCATCCCTTCCCTCCCGGGTTCCGGCCATAATGGGGAAAAGGTCTTTGAAATAGGCTCATGGCTCGCCCCTTATGCCGAAAGGATTCCAGTGAGAGGGGAGACGGACCTGAGGACAGCCATAGCCTTTCTTGAAAATATTCCGGAAGCCGACACTCCTGCCGACACTCAGCGGCATTTACCGTCGCGATCCACCTCAAAAGAATCCTACATAACTGAAGTCAACCGGGTCATAGACTCGTGCCGTAACCGCAGCGGCAAAACAGTATATTCACGTGTGATATGCGGCAAGACCGACAGAGAAGAATGGCCCCGGCTCTTCAGCGCGCTTTGTGAAGCCTTCCCGGCTACTTTCCGTTTCATTTTCAATACACGGCATACCGGAGGATGGATAGGAGCCACACCGGAAACATTGCTTGACGTAAACCTTACTGACGGCACTTTCCATACGATGGCTTTCGCAGGAACCAGACCGATTGCCGACGGGAACATCCCATGGGATGCAAAAAACATCAGGGAAAACGCCTATGTGAGCGATTATATCTCACAAAAAATAAAAGAACTCGGGATAACTGTACATACCGGCGAACTGGAGACAGTAGCCTATGGCACGAACATCGAACATCTATGCCGCCATATCTCAGGTTCTCTTGACGCAGTTTCGGAATTCCCGCTCCTTCTTGATGCAATAAACCCCACTCCGGCATTGTGCGGTTCCCCCCTCGCGAGCGCCATCGACGATTTAAAACGTCATGAGCATCACTGCCGCGGATGTTACGGCGGATTTGTGGCTCTCCGCGACAACAGTCGTTTCCGGTCGTTCGTGACACTCAGATGCTGCTCCTTCTCCGGGGAGAACTTCGCCATCTACGCCGGGGGAGGCATCACTCCCGATTCCATCCCTGTTAACGAATGGGAGGAAACGGAAGCTAAATCTCTGTTTTTTCGCCGATATTTGCAGGAAAATACGTAACTTTGTCTATCGTCAGGGTATTTATTGAACATATCCCGCCATTTCAACGTTTCCAACGGTATATTTTAATATGGATTCTCTTTCCGACAACAATCTGACAGAACAACCACTTGTCTCTTCGGCGCCGAATAAAGAGGGCGGCCGACGCCTCCGGTTAGGGATCGCTTTATCCGGAGGGGGCGCCCGTGGTTTCGCCCATGCCGGAGCACTCAAAGCCATTGAGGAAGCCGGCCTGAAGCCCGATATTATCGCCGGAGTGAGTGCCGGTGCTATAGCGGCGGTATTGTATGCCTCCGGAATTCCCGCCGACGAGATAATGCCGCGTTTCTCCAAGAAGTTTTCCGATTACTGCACGCTCTCCATACGCGAAGGCGACGGTCTGTTCTCCCTCTCCAAAATGACGAAATTCCTGGTGGCGAATACCGGAGTGGAAAACCTTGAAGACCTCAGGATTCCCACATATATTGGAGTTACCGATTTCGACCACGGCGTTCCGGCCGTGTTCAGTTCGGGACCGCTTGGCGAAAGAGTCTGCGCCTCCTGCAGCATCCCCATTGTATTCCGCCCGGTACGCATCGACGGCACCAACTATGTTGACGGCGGAGTGCTCCGCAACCTCCCGGCCTGGACAATCCGCGACAAATGCGACAAACTTATCGGAATAAACTGTTCGCCGCTGACAACCTACCGTTACAGGAAATCACTGTTGGATGTGGCGATGCGCACCTATAATCTTATGGCAAAATCCAATCAGGAAACCGATATGGCCATGTGCGATCTGGTGATCAAGACACCTGAACTGGCAAAATACCAGGTATTCAACCTCAAAGATATACAGAAAGTATATCTAAGCGGATATGCCGCCGCCCATCGCGCCATAAAAGACTGGATAGCCGCCGACAGTGACGTCCGATCATTATTAACCGCAAACCGATCCTAATTATCACCATGCCTGAAAAAACATCCTCCACAAAAAAAACTGCATCACGTATCCCCGCCGGGAAGAAAACGCGCGTCAGCTCCGGGAAACCGGTGATATACCAGATGATACCGCGCCTGTTCAGCAACGATTGCGCGAATTGCGTGCCCGACGGCGATATCGACCGGAACGGATGCGGCAAAATGAATCACATCACCCCTACGGTGCTCAAAGCCATAAAGAATCTCGGGGTGACACATATATGGTACACCGGCGTAATCGAACACGGACACGCAACCGATTATTCGGAATTCGGCATCACTCCCGACAATCCTTCAATCCTCAAAGGGAAAGCCGGATCTCCCTACGCTATCAGCGACTATTATGATATTGACCCGGATATCGCCGAAGACGTACCCTCGCGTGTGAAAGAGTTCGAGGAGCTGATAAAGCGCACCCATAAGGAAGGGATGAAAGTCATCATGGACTTCGTGCCCAATCATGTGGCGCGACGATACCACTCCGATGCAGCCCCTGCGGGAATAGAGGATCTCGGGCAGGGCGACGATGTGACGATGTTCTTCTCTCCGCGCAACAACTTCTATTATATCACACGGCAGCAGTTCGAGCCGCAGTTTCCGATCGACGGCTACACCGAATTTCCGGCCAAAGCGTCGGGCAACGACTGTTTTAATGCATTTCCCACTCGCAACGACTGGTATGAGACCGTAAAGCTGAACTACGGCGTGGATTACGGTAACGGCACATGTCATTTCGATCCGATCCCGCCCACATGGCTCAAGATGCTGCACATTCTCCGTTACTGGGCAGCCAAAGGGGTTGACGGCTTCCGCTGCGATATGGCGTTCATGGTGCCGGTGGATTTCTGGGAATGGGCCATTCCGCAGGTCAAGGCCTCCTATCCTGAGGTGATATTCATCGCCGAGATATACGACGTGAATTCCTACCGCGAATTTCTTGACCGCGCCGGCTTCGACTACCTGTATGATAAAGTCAACCTTTACGATACGCTCCGCGCAATACAGTGCCATAACGTATCCGCGGCCAAACTGACCGACTGCTGGCAGCGCATCGACGGAATACAGCACCGGATGTTGAATTTCCTCGAGAACCACGACGAGCAGCGTTTCGCGTCGGCCGAGTACGCCGGCGATGCCGACAAAGTCCTCCCCTCGCTCGTTGTCAGCGCCACGATCTCGAACGCTCCGTTCATGGTGTACTTCGGGCAGGAACTCGGCGAGAAAGCCGAGGATGCCGAAGGTTTCAGCGGCAAGGACGGGCGCACGACTATTTTCGATTATTGGTCGGTACCGACCGTACGCCGGTGGTACAACGGCGGCAAAGCCGACGGAGGCGCCTCATATCTCAATGAAAAGAATCTGCGTGCACTTTATGCGCATGTGCTCGGACTGCTCGGCTCGCAGAAGGCCTTGAACAGCGGAGAATTCTTTGACCTGATGTATGTGAATTTCAATAATCCGGATTTCTCCCCTCACAGCAATTACGCCTATCTGCGCCGCCATGAGGATGAAGTCATCCTGATAGCCGTGAACTTCTCCGACACCCCGCGCGAGCTCAAAATAAATATCCCCGACCTCGCGCTCGGACTTTACGGCATAACTCCCGGAGAACGTCAGGCCACCGAACTGATTTCCGGACGCAGGAGCCGCGTGCAAGTCAGCGCCGATGCACCTTTCGTCACTCCTGTAGCGGCATGGGGAGCCGTGATGTGGAAATTCTCCGCCTCCAAAGTGTCTGCACCCCGCACGCGCCAACAAGCTAAAGCTGAGGCAGATGAAGATTAACACATGCCGGAACGCAAAAAAAGTATAACAAATTCGGCTTTCGTTACCGAAATAAGTAGTAACTTTGCACATCCAAAACATCTATCATCGATAATGAATCCCAATCTTCCCCCTATCAAGGTCTTTGCCGGCACCAAGTCGCGCTATATGGCCGAAGAGATTTGTAAAGAACTTGGTATCAAACTTGGCGAAATGAACATCCAGCACTTCGCCGACGGTGAATTTGAAGTATCCTTCGAGGAGTCGATACGCGGCTGTGAAGTCTATCTCGTGCAGTCCACCTTCCCGAACACCGACAATCTCATGGAGCTTCTGCTGATGATCGACGCTGCCAAACGTGCCTCGGCCAAATCCGTGATCGCCGTTATACCCTACTTCGGATGGGCACGTCAGGACCGCAAGGACAAGCCCCGTGTATCTATCGCCGCCAAACTCGTCAGCAACCTTCTTCAGGCAGCCGGAGTGGATCGCGTGATAACCATGGATCTCCACGCCGATCAGATACAGGGATTCTTCGATGTACCTGTCGATCACCTCTACGCATCGACCGTATTCATCCCCTACATCCAGAGCCTCAACCTCAAAGACCTCGTTATCGCCACACCTGACGTGGGAGGCGCCAAACGAGCCAACTCTTACGCCAAATACCTCAACGTACCTCTGGTTCTCTGCCACAAACAGCGCGAAAGCCAACGTTGTGGCTACCATGACCGTGATCGGCGACGTGAAAGACAAGAACGTAATCCTGATCGATGACATGGTCGATACCGCCGGAACCATCACCAAAGCCGCAGACCTCATGATTCAGGAAGGCGCCAAATCCGTACGCGCCCTCGCATCACATGCCATCATGAGCGACCCGGCTTCCGAACGTGTACAGAACTGCGGCCTTGTAGAGATGATCTTCACCAATTCCATCCCCTTCAACAAGAACTGCCCGAAGGCCACCATCATCTCGGTAGCGAAAATGTTTGCCGACACAATCCGTCGCGTACACAACTTCGAATCCATCTCATCACAGTACCTCATAAAATAATCGGTAACGGAAAAATCCTTTGCGGCGAAGAACGCGATACGTTATCTCGGTTCCGCAGACAGATTACCCATACATACGCACGAATTAATATTTGCGCGTTTAGCGATTATTTAGTAACTTTGCAACACGAAACGGCAGCCTTGTTATCGAATATCACATTCTGCCGTTTCTTTTCGGGGCGTAGCGCAGTCCGGTAGCGCACCTGGTTTGGGACCAGGTGGTCGCAGGTTCGAATCCTGTCACCCCGACAAAGTACAAAAGCCTGCAAGGATGCAACTTGCAGGCTTTATTCTATTATAACCGGGACAAAATCGGAACAAAGGTGTATTGATGCGTCTTTTTCGTTGCCTGTGTCAAGGCAACTCTACCTTTTATTTTATTCTTATTCCGATATCGGTTACATAACAGACAGCAGTTCGATGTCAAACACCAGAGTGGAGCCTCCGGGAATACCGGGTTGGGAGAACCGGCCATAGCCTTGTTCTGCCGGGATAAATACTTCCCAACGGTCGCCGGGATGCATCTTTGTCAACGCGATTATCCATCCCGGAATCAGATCACGCAGACGAAACGCCGGAGCCACCCCTGAACGCGACGAGTCAAATGTTTTGCCATTAATCGTGCGGCCGGTATAATGCACCGATACTACACTCCCCTTTCCCGGCGATGCCGCTGAAATATTGCCTATTTTAATCACCCGGTACAGAACGCCCTTATCCAACGGCTGTACACCGGCCTCAGTTGCCTTATTTTTAAGCCATTGCCGGTTCTTTTCTATGTATTCCTGTTTAGCCATTTCTTGAAAATTATATGGTGCAAAATTACAAAAATCAGTCTTGACAAAAAAAAAATCAAAAAAAATCGCCAAAAAATTTGCCAGTTCAAAAAAAGTCCGTAACTTTGCACACGTAATACGAACGACACAGCGACAGCGGTTGCAAAAGCGGTCTTCGAAATAAAAATTGTCTTGTGGTGTAATGGTAGCACGTCGGATTCTGGTTCCGCCTGTGAGGGTTCGAGTCCTTCCAAGACAACAAAGCAAAATTGCAGCTAACCGATAATCGGTTAGCTGCAATTTTCTTTTAGCATATCTACACAACAGAATTATAACATAGCCAAAGTTATTCAACCGAGAATTCCGAGACTAAACTTGAGAGGCCCTAAGAAAAAACACCGTTTCATTCTGAAGATAGATGGCGTGCGCGTGTTCCAATGGTTCCGCAAAAACGCTAAAGAGTTTCTTGCCCGATGCTGCATCAGACTCAAAGAACCGAAAAAGGCCGTCGTTAGGTCGCGAAAACAAACGCCACCGGGAGTATTTTTCTCGGTGGCGTAAATTGTATGACGAATTTATTTTTATAAGGTAATTGATCAGGATCTATAATCACCGGCTCGTTTACGCAGTCATGTGATGTAGAAACCTATTTAACGTGAGTTCGATATAAGGAATCAGAACAACGTCAATTGATTGTCCG
>URZG01000131.1 GCA_900552325.1 uncultured Porphyromonadaceae bacterium
CCGCGCCTTCGTTGCGCGAGCCGATGACGATCTCCTCCGGGTCGTGCATGTAGCGCTGGGCTATTTTGGAAATTTCCGGGGGCATCGTGGCCGAGAACATCAGCATCTTGCGGTCGTCGGGCACATGCTCCAGGATAGCGTTGATGGAATCGAGGAAGCCCATGTTGAGCATCTCGTCGGCCTCGTCGAGCACCACGGTATGCACCTCCGAGAGGTCTACCACCCCGCGGTTGATGAGGTCGATCAGTCGGCCGGGAGTCGCCACGATAATCTGCACCCCCTTGCGCACGGCGCGGATCTGGCTCTCGATCGAGGAGCCGCCGTAGACGGGGATAACCTTCAGTTCGGGGATATATTTCGAGAAGTCGGCCAGATCGGAAGCGATCTGCAGGCAGAGCTCGCGCGTAGGCGAGAGCACCAGGGCCTGGGGGACGTCGCGGCTGAGGTCCACCCGCTGTATCACAGGCAGGCCGAAAGCCGCCGTCTTGCCGGTGCCGGTCTGCGCCAGCGCCACAACATCACCCTCGTTTTCAAGCAGGTGGGGTATCACTTTCTCCTGCACGGGCATCGGCGAGTCAAAGCCCAGTTCCTCTATCGCGCGGCGCAGCGGTGCGCTCACGCCTAATTCTTCAAATGTCATAATCGATAATTTTATTTATATCCGTAAAAACGGAATATCCGCCGTTTACGGATATCCTGCAAAGTTACAACAACGCGGCGGACTTCACGCCATCCGTAAACCATTATTTTTCACCTTTTTTAATTCGATGCGCCATAATATTAACATGGCGCCTGATGTTATATCTCCGATATGAAGAAAAGAAACAATACATTCCTGAAAAGTCTGGCGGTAGTGGCACTGATGCTCCTTACCGCAGCCGGAGCCGCCCGCGCGCTCCCCTTCGATAAATATTCGATCAACCGCGAGGACCTGCCCCAAGCCGCCCGCGAGATGCTCGACGAGCATTTCCCCAAAGCCAAGGTGTCGATGGTAAAAACCGACAAACACCTGCTTAAAAAGACCGACTATGACGTGAAACTCACCAACGGCACGAAAATTGAGTTCAACAACAAAGGGGCATGGACCTCGGTGGACTGCGGCAATAAGGCTATCCCTGAAAGCCTCCTGAAAAAACCGATGCTGCGATATGTCAGCAAGAACTATCCCGACGCCAAAATAGTGTCCATCCGCAAGAATACCCTTGCTTACGAACTGCGCCTCGACTCCGGCCATCAGCTGAAGTTCACCCTTCTGGGCACCCACTCCTCCACCACCCCTCCCGCCGAATAACATTATAACTTTTATAAATCTTATAATTCTTATAAGCAAAACAGCCCGGGGCGCCATCGCGCTCCGGGCTGCTGTATCAGTGGGGGAAGGGGTTATTTGACGTACTCCTTGGTGGCTTTGCCGCCGCGTACCACGATGTAGAGGCCCTCGGCGGGATTCTCTACGCGCACACCCTGCAGGTTGTAGTATTCTGCGGGAGCTGCGTTGTCGGCATCAACGGAGTCGATAGCGGATACCTTTGTTGCGGTGAAGGTAATCTCGGTTTCGCCGAACACTACAGTGAGTTTGTAGTTGCCGGCCTCGGCGAGTTTGAGCACACCTTCGCCCTTGACGAGAGCCACAGGGGTGTCGAGAGCTACTTCGGCATTGTCAACAGCCTGACCGTAACGGTTGGCGTTGAAAGTGCCCCAGTCTTCGCTGAGCACCGAACCGAAACCGAAGTTGCAGTCGCCGGTAACCTCACCGATGGCGGTGAAAGTGTTCTCCTCCTTGGTCATTTCAACGGCGGTAGCGGGATTCCAGGCGTTGCCGGCGAAATTGCCGATCACATAGAAGTGTTCGGGAACCTCCACGGGCTGGGGAGCTTCGGAAGTTTTCACGGTAAGAACCACATTGTCCTCGCCGAAAACTACGGTGAAGTCATAGTAGCCGGGAGTCATCTTGAGCGAACCTTCGGCTTTTTCGAGAGTGAAGGGGGTATCAACGGAAACCTCGGTACCGTCGGCGGCGCCCCAGCGGTTGGCGTTGAGGGTAGCCCAGTCGCTGCCGTCAGCACCGAGAGCGGAAGCGAAGCCGAAATATCCGGCACCGGTCACAGCACCGGTGTAGGTGAAGGTGTTCTCCTCCTTGGTCATTTCGATGCCGTTGTCGGCGGCGAAGCTGTTGCCGTCGATGTTACCGATCATATAGAACTTCTCGGGACATACAATGGGTGCGGGTTCGGTAGGATCAACGGGAGTGGTGCCTGCGGGCACGTAGCATACGTTGGCGATTTCGAAAGTATCACCGGCTTTGAGGCCTGCGCCTGCAACAAAGGCGAATACATACGATTTACCGGCGGCTGCGTCGGCATTGACGAAGTTGGGGAATTTCTCGTGGATGTTGAGGCGTACATTCTGCCATTCGCCGTTGTTCTCGGCCTCGAAGAGAACTTCCTGGCCGGTGGCCTCATTGCCTTCAGTGGCAACAAGCTTAATAGCCATGGTAGCGTCGGAAGTGGTCTTCACGCTGAAGTAGAGGTCGTAGTCCTTTGTACGGAGGGGAGTGATGTCGAAACCGTCGCTGAGCCAGCCGCCGGAAGCAGCTTCAGGGCCGATCTCGCCAGCAGTAGTAAAGGTGTAGATGTTAGCCTTGCGGAGATCGTTGTAGCTACCCTGACTTACAGGAGCGCCGGCGCACTGGTACCAGGGATAGAATGTGGTGGGGATGAAGGCGGTCTCCTCGTTGTTGTCAGCGACGTCCATATCCTTCAGGGGAAGAACGTAGTAAGTGGTGGTGGCGGGTTCGAGCGGCTCCACATACTCCTCGTAGGAGATGGGCTGGAGCTGAACATTGGTGGTGTAGCAGCCTACGGTGGCGAGTACGGTGTATTTGCCGGCCTCCACGGAAGCCACCTTGAACTGGTTGTAGAAAGGCAGCGAAGCCTCGTCGGTGCCCCAGATACCGGTGAAGTTACGGGCCTGGCCGGTGGCATCGGTGCCGGGAGTAGCCTCGGCAAAGGTCACGCCCTCCACCTTGACGATGGAGTTGAGAGCGAGGCCGTCCATGCCGGCAAACACAGCGGGTTCGGGCACATCGGCGGTGCCTTCGGAGGTCATTGCCGTTTCAGGTTCGAGTTCGGGCAGGCCGTTGTAATTCTTGAGGTGGCCGATCCAGCCGGCTTTGATTACATCGCCGGGGGCGAAGCCGGTGTCATATTTGAAGATGAGACCCGGGGTGCCGTTCTGCACGAAATATACGTTGCCGCCGTTTACGTAGGTAACGATAGCGTCAAAGTCTACCACAAACGCATCGGATGACTTGTTGTTGGCAGGCATCTCCACTCCCTCGAGCAGGGCGGCCATCGAAGTGTATTTAGCGGGGAAAGTATATACCGCGGTGGCGACAGCGGAGCTGGCGCCGTCCTTCAAGGCTATAGCCTTGAGTGTTGTGGTGGCGCTCACGGGGATATCGGTACCGGCGGTGTAGAGGGTCGAGGTTGCGTCAGGCTCGCTCTCGTCGGTGGTGTAGCGGATTTCAGCGCCCTCGGTCTCGCAGGAGATGGTAACGTTGAAAGCCTCGGTGTAAGTGCCGGTGTTGACGCTGAACACAGGTTTTGCAACCGTAGCGACGGTGGTCACTTCCTTGTAGAGATAAACGTCGGCCTGGCCTGATGAATAGCAGTTGAAGAGGGGACTCCCATTGTTATAATTGAATCTCATTATGTTTCGGTCGGTGGCATTACCGGTGTTGAATTTAATAGTTGCCACGCCTTGAGAGGTCACGGATATAGACGCATTGCTTGTTGAAAGAGTTGCATCGTCCGTAGCCTTCATATAGCTCTTGCTGCTGCTTGAGGCTGCGTAAATATACTTGGGGCCATCAATTTCCAGTTGATAGGGATAATCTGTAGCCTGCGTGGAACAAAGCGTCACAATGTTCACCGCTTCGTCATTGATCTTAATAGTAGTGCCATCAAGAGTCACGGCAGTCCCTTTAAAGTTATTTGTCTGGGCTGCCCCCATGGCATAATAGTTGGAGCCGTTCTTTCCTACGATGAGGTAGTTGTCGCCGGCCTTGAGGTCGGAAGCCGACGTCACCAGCTCATAATCGGTGGCAGATGCCGTAAGGCATGCAGCGGCCCCCATGAGCGCGAGTAGAAACTTTTTCATGTTTTGTATTGATATTAGGTTAAATTGTTTGTGTTTTCGCAATGGTTCGGTATCTGCGGCAAATTTAAGCAATTTTCAATGTACTGCAAAACCTTTCACATAGAATTTTTATTAACTTTGCGGAATGAGAAAAGACACCCTCTATGTAAGCGACCTTGACGGCACACTGCTCGACACCACGGCCAATGTCTCCGACAACTCGCGCGACCTCCTGGCCGAGGCCATCCATGCCGGGGCGATGTTCACCGTGGCCACCGCACGCACCCCCGCCACCGTGCACCCCATAATGCGCGGCATACCGGAATCGGTGGTCACCGACCCCGTCACGGGGGAGCGCATACCGGCCATAGTGATGACCGGCGCCGCAACATGGAACCGCACCCGCGAGCGCTACGACTCGGTGAAACTTATCCCGCGCGAATATGTGGAGCCGATTCTCGACGCCTTCGCAAAAGCGGGGCTGCGGCCATTCACCTACTGCCTGTCGGGCGACAAGTTCCTCAACGTGTACCATACCCGGGCCATGACGCGCCGCGAGGAGACGTTCTACCGCGAGCGGCGCCATCTGGAACTCAAGCGGTTCCACCTCGACCAGTTCCCGGCCAACCCCGACTCCGTGGTGCTTTTCTTCGCCACCGGCACCGACTCTACGGTGGAGAAAGCCTGCGTGCTCCTCAACGAGGCCACCCCCTGCTCCGCCTCGTGGTACCGCGACATCGTCACCCCCTCCACCGGCCTGGTCGACATCTACGCCCCCGGGGTATCGAAAGCTCTGGCCGTGCGCGAACTGGCGCAGAAAGTCGGCGCGCGGCGCATAGTGGTGTTCGGCGACAACCTCAACGACCTGCCGATGATGCGCGTGGCCGATGTGGCCGTGGCGGTGGGCAACGCCCTCGATTCCGTGAAAGAAGAGGCCGACATCGTGACCGGCCCCAACACCTCCGACTCCGTGGCCCGATTCATACTCGACGACAAATGAACATCTACGACTGGCGCCGCGCCGGAACCGCGGTTTTCCTCATCATCACCATAGTGCTCGTAGGGGCTTTCCTCTACATCTCAAACAACCTCGTGAGCGATCTCGCGCGCCAGGAGCGCGAGCGCATGCAGATATGGGCCGACGCCACCAAGCAGATAGCCGGAATCGGACTCTCGGGCGACGAGAACGCTTCGCCCGAACACCTTGATTTCCTTATCAGTATCATCGAACAGAACCACACCATCCCGGTGGTGCTTACCGACGACGAGGGCAACATCCTGGACCACCGCAACTTCGACCTCCCCGTGCCGGTGGACTCGCTCAACCCCTACTACCTCGCCCCGGAAAACGAGGCGTTCCTGCGCGGCAAACTGGAGTCGCTCAGCCGCCGTGCCAACGTGATACACATCATCATCTCGCCCGACAACCTGCAGCATCTCTACTGGGACGATTCCAAACTTCTGCGCCGCCTGAGCTATTACCCCTATGTGCAGCTGGTGGTGATGCTGGCTTTCATCTTAGTGGTGTACTTCGCCGTGAACTCCACGCGCCGCGCCGAGCAGAACAAGGTGTGGGTGGGGCTTTCAAAGGAGACCGCCCACCAGCTCGGCACGCCCATCTCCTCGCTTATGGCCTGGATGGAGCTGCTGCCGGCCTTAGGGGTGGACGCGCAGACGGTGAGCGAGATGAACAAGGATGTGACGCGCCTGAGCACCATCGCCTCGCGTTTCTCCAAAATCGGCTCGCGCCCGAGCATGGAGCCGGAAGATTTCAACTCGCTCGTGTTCCAGGCCACATCCTACATGGCCACACGCATCTCCTCGCGTATATCGCTGGAAGTGCATCTCTCCGACGATCCCCTCCCCGTGAAGGCTTCGGCCCCCCTGATGGAATGGGTGATGGAGAACCTTATCAAGAACGCAGTGGACGCCATGGAGGGCACCGGCTCCATCACCGTGACCACCTTCGCGGAGAACGGCCTGGCATGTGTCACCGTGGCCGATACCGGCAAGGGGATTCCGCGCAAGAACCACAAGACGGTGTTCAACCCCGGCTACACCACCAAGAAACGCGGCTGGGGCCTTGGGCTGGCGCTGGCCAAACGCATCATAGAGCAATACCACGGCGGCCGCATCTTCGTGGAGCGTTCCGAGCCAGGCCGCGGCACCACCTTCCGCATCAACCTCCCTCTTGTGTAGGTGGCTGTAGGGTCGCGACCTGTCGCGACCGCCTGCGGCCTCAGGCGTCTGTGACCCTAAGGACTCTAAGGTCCTTAGAGTCCTTAAAGACCTTAAAACTAATATTTTGTTGCGGTCGCAACAGGTCGCGACCCTACAGCCACCTACACAAGA
>URZG01000132.1 GCA_900552325.1 uncultured Porphyromonadaceae bacterium
TATGAACGACCTTCCCGAGGTGCTCAAGCCGATGGTCAAGGGTGGCGGCTCGCTTACCGCACTCCCCATCATCGAGACTCAGGCCGGCGACGTTTCGGCATATATCCCCACCAACGTGATCTCCATCACAGACGGTCAGATCTATCTGGAGACAGCGCTCTTCAACCGCGGTATCCGTCCGGCCATCAACGTGGGTATCTCCGTGTCGCGTGTGGGCGGTAACGCCCAGATCAAGTCGATGAAGAAGGTGGCAGGTACACTCAAGATCGACCAGGCACAGTTCCGCGAGCTCGAATCGTTCACCAAGTTCGGCGGCGATATCGACCCCGTGACCGCCCGCGTCATCGACCGCGGCCGCAAGAACGAACGTCTCCTTATCCAGCCCCAGTACAAGCCCTGGGCCGTGGAGAACGAGGTAGCCGTGATCTACTGCGGTGTCAACGGACTTCTCTCCGATGTTCCCGTGGATAAGGTGGCTGACTTCCAGGAGGCTCTCCTGCAGCTGCTCGAGGCCAAATACCGCAAGGAGGTGCTTGACGTGATCCGTTCCGGCGCCCTCACCGACGACTGCACCGCCAAGCTCACCGAAGCCGCCAAAGAGGTGGCTGCCCGCTACGTCTGAGCCACAACCACACGTCAATACAAATATTTCCGAATCCCCACTCATTAATATATGGCAACATTAAGAGAACTGAAAGGACGCATCGGGTCGGTTGCTTCTTCCGAGAAGATCACCGGCGCAATGAAGATGATCTCCTCGGCCAAGATGCACAAGGCCGAGCAGGCTCTGCGTCAGCTGCGTCCCTTCCGCGACCAGGTGGAGACGATCATGGCCAATCTGGCCGATACCGACGCCACCTTCTCTTCGCCTCTGATGGAGGAGCGCCCCGTGCAGCACGCTATGATAGTGGTGTGGGGTTCCGACGACGGTCTCTGCGGCGCTTATAACGTGAACATATTCAAGCAGCTGCTGCAGAAGATCGCGGATCTCCGCGCCGAGCTCGGCGACGGTGCGCGCATCAGCGTGTGCGGTATCGGCTCCAAGATCGCCCGTGCCTGTGCCAAGCTCAGGCTTCCCGGAGTGGAGGCTGTGGCAGCTCCCGAAGGGATCGACTCGAAGAGCGCCGACGCCAAGGTACGTGACTTCATCTGGAATCTGCGCGACCGCTTCGTGGCGGGCGACGTGGACCGTGTGGAGGCCGTATACATGTCGTTCAAGAGTATCAGCCGCCAGCGCCTGGAAACGGCGCAGCTCCTGCCGGTGGGCGCCTCGGCGTTCGCCTCGGCGAGCAAGGAGGCAAAGACCCGGCCCTATATCTTCGAGCCGTCGGCCGAAGATATCTTCAACCGGATTCTGCCGATGTATCTTCTGGCACTCATGCAGGATATCTTCACCGAGAACCGCGCCAGCGAGCAGGCGGCCCGAGTGATGGCAATGCAGAGCGCCAACGACAACGCCAAGAAGCTCCGCGACCAGCTCAACCTCGAATACAACAAGTTGCGCCAGGCCGCCATCACCACCGAGCTCCTCGACATCCTCGGGGGCCAGGTGCGTGACTAACCTACTGAAAATCGATAAACCAATCATAAAATGGGTAGCATAAAAGATTATTTTTCATCCTTAGGCGCCGGTGTGGCTTCCCTGGTAAAGGGTATGCAGGTCACCGGTAAGGAGTTCGTCACCCCTAAGATTACTGAAAGATATCCTGAGAACCGCGACAACATGAACATCTCGCAGCGGTTCCGTGCCGTTTTGGAACTGAAATACGACAAGGACGGCAACCACCGCTGTATCGCATGCGGTACGTGCGAGCGCAACTGCCCCAACGGTACCATCACCATCGAATCGAAGATGGTCGATACCTGGGACGGCAAAAAGAAGAAGAAACTCGACAAGTACGTCTATGACCTGGGGTCGTGTACGTTCTGTCAGCTGTGTGTCACCACCTGTCCCACGAACGCGCTGGAGTTCTCCAACGATTTCGAGCAGGCTGTGTTCTCGCGCTCCAAACTCGTCAAGCAGCTCAACTATCTCCCCGAGAAGCCCGAACCGGAGCCTACCCCCGAACAGCGTGCCAAGTTCGAGGCTGAGAAAGCCGCCAAGGCTGCCGCCGCAAAAGCCGCCGCAGCAGCTCCCGCGATAGAACTCGACGAGAAGGCGAAAAAAGCTATCGAGGCAGCCGCCGGCGACCCGGAGAAGCAGGCCAAACTGCGTGCCGCCTTCGAGAAGGCCGCACGCCTCAAAGCCGAGAAAGCTGCCGCCGCTCAGGCTGCCGCCGCTCCCGCAGTGGAACTTGACGAGAAAGCCAAGAAAGCCCTCGAAGCCGCTGCCGGCGACCCGGAGAAGCAGGCCAAGATACGCGCCGCCCTCGAGAAAGCCGCCCGTCTCAAAGCCGAGAAGGCCGCCGCTAACAATGATACTGAAAATAAAAAATAAGCATTATATATGGAATCAGTAGGAAGTCTCATCGCCTATGGGGTAATCACCGCTGTGATTATCATCTGTTCGGTGCTTGCTGTTACCACACGCAGAATCCTGCGTGCCGCCACCTACCTGCTGTTTACCCTTTTTGCAACCGCCGCCTACTACTTCATGCTCGACTATGAGTTCCTCGGCGCGGTGCAGATAGCGGTTTACGCCGGAGGCATTGTGGTGCTGTTCGTGTTCTCTATTCTCCTGACCAGTCACCCCGGCGACAACAGCGCCAAACTCGCTTCTAAAAAACGTATTCTGGGACTTACCGGCGCCCTTGCCATGCTTGCCGTGGCCGGATACTCGCTGGTCAGCCGCTCACAGTTCCTTACCGCCACAGCCCAGGGCGAGAATCCCGACATGCAGACGATCGGCGATACACTCCTCGGCACCGGCCACGCCCAGTACATGCTTCCCTTCGAGGCTATCTCCGTGCTGCTGCTGGCCTGCATCATCGGTGGTGTGGTGATCGCCCGCAAAAACCGTTAACGCAAAAAATCAAAACCGGAAATGGATCTTACAATACTTTTCTACCTCATTCCGAGCTTGATCATGTTTTGCTGCGGTCTTTATGGCTTTATCACCCGCCGCAACATGATTGCAATCCTCATCTCGCTTGAGCTGATGCTCAATTCGGTGGATATCAACTTCGTGGTATTCAACCGCTTCCTCTATCCGGGCGAGCTGGAGGGTATGTTCTTCTCACTGTTCGCCATAGCTCTGGCCGCGGCCGAGACCGCCCTGGCCATCGCTATCATCATCAATGTGTTCCGCGTGTCGGAGAACATCGATGTGGCCGATGTTACTAAAATGAAAAATTAAGTGCCCGTATGTCACCTGTAATTCCTCTTTTAATTCTGGCTATCCCCCTGGGGATGTTCCTGCTCCTGGGCCTTACCGGGCATAAGATGCAGCACCGCTGGGCCGGTATCGCAGGCACACTCGGAATGGGTGTGACCGCCGTCCTCGCCTATTATACGGCTTTCACTTATTTCTTCTCGGGCGACCCCTCGTTTGTCGACGCCGAAAACCATGTGCGTCTCCAGGCCGTGATTTTCAATCACGACTGGCTGGCGTTCACCGACAAGCTGGTGATCCGTCTGGGATTCCTGCTTGACCCGATCTCGGCTCTGCTTCTCGTGGTGATCACCACCATCTCGTTCATGGTGCACCTCTACAGCAACGGCTACATGCGCGACCATCATGGCGTGTGGGAGACCGGCTTCCAGCGTTTCTACGCTTTCCTGAGCCTCTTCTCGTTCTCGATGCTCGGCCTGGTTGTGGCCACCAACATTTTCCAGATGTACATTTTCTGGGAGCTTGTGGGTGCTTCGTCCTACCTTCTCATCGGTTTCTACTACACCAAGCCCTCCGCAGTGTCGGCCTCAAAGAAGGCGTTTATCGTAACACGTTTCGCCGACCTGGGCTTCCTGATCGGTATCCTGGTGCTGAGCTTCTACACCGGCACCTTCAATTTCACTGACCTTACCTCCGTGGAGGTTTCCAACGGTGTGTACCAGATCAGCGAGGGTACAGCCCAGGGCATCAAGAGCATCTTCGCCAACTCGGCCGCCCCGATGTTCATGGGCGCCTCGGTGCTCACATGGGCACTGGTGCTCATCTTCATGGGCGGTATGGGTAAGTCGGCCATGATGCCGCTCCACATCTGGCTCCCCGACGCCATGGAAGGCCCGACCCCTGTATCGGCCCTCATCCATGCCGCTACGATGGTTGTGGCCGGTGTCTACCTGGTGGCCCGTCTGTTCCCGCTCTACCTGATGGAGACCGCCGCTCTCGACATCATTGTGGTCGTTGGTGCCCTGACGGCTCTCTATGCCGCCATGGTGGCCTGCACTCAGATCGACATCAAGCGTGTGCTGGCTTTCTCGACCATCTCGCAGATAGCCTTCATGATGGTGTCGCTCGGCGTGGCACGTCCGGAATTCCATCATGGCCTGGGCTACATGGCCGGCATGTTCCACCTGTTCACCCACGCTATGTTCAAGGCCCTGCTCTTCCTCTGCGCCGGCGCCCTGATCCATGCCATCGGCTCGAACGACTACACCGCCATGCACGGCCTCCGCAAATATATGCCGATCACACATATCACATTCCTTATCGGCTGTCTGGCCATCGCGGGTATCATACCCTTCGCCGGATTCTTCTCCAAGGACGAGATTCTGACGGCCACGATGGGCCACTCGATTTTCTGGTACATCTGGATGTCGCTCGTAGCCGGTCTGACCGCTTTCTATATGTTCCGCCTCTATTACCTCATCTTCTGGTGGAAGGAACATAAGATTCCCGAGGGGCACCACGCTCCCCACGACCAGCCCTGGACCATGACCCTGCCGCTGGTGATCCTCGCCGTCGTTTCGTGTGTGGCCGGTTTCGTGCCGATGGGCAACCTCGTTACCTGGAACGGCCACGAGATGTTCGACCATGTGAACTTCTTCACCAACCTCTCGGCTCTTGACTGGAGCGTAGCCTCGATTTCGCTCGCCGTAGCGATCGCCGCCATCGCCCTTGCCACAGTGATGTACCGCAAGGAGAATCCGCTCCCCGCCAAGTTCAAAAACGCTCTGCCTGCCCTCTGGGACTGGTGTCACCACCGCTTCTACTGGGATGAGCTCTACATTTTCATCACCCACAAGATCATCTTCGGCTGCATATCCAAGCCGATCGCCTGGTTCGACCGCCATATCATCGACGGCTCGATGGACGGTCTGGCAACCGTGACCAACAAGCTATCCTACGCTATCCGCGGTCTGCAGTCGGGCAAGATCCAGATGTATGTGTGGTGGTATCTCATCGGAGCAGTGCTCCTGGGTGCCGTGGTGATGATCTGCGTGCTCTGACGGCCGCATCACCCCGTTTCATCCTTAATACCATACAGAAGCAACTACAGTAAAATATAGTAAATCATAACAGAAATGTTGTTTGAAAACATCCTGATATATTTCGTGGTGATACCCCTGCTGATGCTGGGTGGTTTCGCCCTTTGCCGGGGAATCAAGGGGGTGCGCGCAGTGGCCGTGGCCGGTTCTGTGGCGCTCCTGGCCTTGAGTGTCTGGGTCATGGCCGACTATATTGCCCTGCGCCATGCCGGCAATACCGAAGAGATGCTCTTCACCGGTAGCTGGGAATGGTTCGGACCGCTGCACATCAACCTTTCGGTTGGTGTGGACGGTATCTCGATCGCCATGCTCCTCCTTTCCTCGATAATCGTTTTCGCCGGCTCGTTCGCCTCCTGGAAAATCGACAACGCGCGCCACTTCTTCATGTGGCTGCTGCTCCTTTCCACCGGTGTGTTCGGCTTCTTCATCTCCACCGACCTCTTCACGATGTTCATGTTCTATGAGGTGGCTCTTATCCCCATGTACCTGCTCATCGGCCAGTGGGGTACCGGACGCAAGGAGTATTCGGCTATGAAACTTACGCTGATGCTCATGGGCGGCTCGGCATTCCTGATGCTGTCGCTCATCGGTATCTACTACCAGGCTGGGCTGCAGTCCTGGAACATCCTCGATATAGCCAACAACGCCCATATCGACAAGGGATGGCAGTACTTCCTCTTCCCGATGTGCTTCGTGGGCTTCGGTGTTCTCGGCGCCATGTTCCCCTTCCACACATGGAGCCCCGACGGTCACGCCTGTGCCCCCACGGCTGTGTCGATGCTTCACGCCGGCGTACTGATGAAACTCGGCGGTTACGGCTGCTTCCGCGTGGCCATGTACCTGATGCCCGAGGCTGCCAACGACCTGGCATGGATCTTCCTTATCCTCACCGGTATCTCGGTGGTCTACGGTGCCTTCTCGGCATGCGTGCAGACCGACCTCAAATACATCAACGCCTATTCCTCGGTGTCGCACTGCGGCATGGTGCTCTTCGCCATCCTCATGATCAACACCACGGCGATGACCGGTGCCATCATGCAGATGCTCTCGCACGGTCTGATGACGGCTCTCTTCTTCGCCCTGATCGGTATGATCTACGGCCGCACACACACACGTGACAT
>URZG01000133.1 GCA_900552325.1 uncultured Porphyromonadaceae bacterium
AGAGGCAAGAGGCAAGAGGCAAGAGGCGAGAGGCAAGAGGCAAGAGGCAAGAGGCGAGAGTATCAGAATCGCCTGAAACGGGTTGTGCTGTAGGGACGCTCCGTGGAGCGTCCGCGGACAGACCATGATCAGCAGGTATTTGTGCGGACGCTCCACGGAGCGTCCCTACAGCCGTGTCAGGCTTTGGCGTAAAGGCGCTCTTTGGCGGCGGCCACGCGCTCGTCGGTGATATAGTCGTCGTAGTCCATCATCTTGTCGATGATGCCGTTGGGGGTAAGTTCGATGAGGCGGGTGGCCACGGTCTGGATGAACTCGTGGTCGTGCGAGGCGAAGAGGAGGTTCCCCTTGAAGCCCTGCAGGGTGTTGTTCAGGGCCTGGATGGATTCCAGGTCGAGGTGGTTGGTGGGGGTGTCGAGGATCATGGTGTTGGCGTTGCGGAGCATCATGCGGGCTATCATGCAACGCTGCTTCTCGCCTCCGGAGAGTACGGAAGCCTTTTTGAGCACCTCTTCGCCCGAGAAGAGCATCTTGCCGAGGAAGCCTTTGAGGTAGATCTCGGAGGAGTCGTCGGAGAACTGGCAGAGCCAGTCCACGAGGTTGATGTCGGTGTTGAAGAACGCCGAGTTGTCGAGCGGCAGATAGGCGGTGGTGATGGTCTGCCCCCAGTCGAAAGTGCCGGCGTCGGGCTTGCGGTTCCCCATGATGATCTCGAAGAGGGCCGTCATGGCGCGGGGGTCGCGTGAGAGGAAGCAGATCTTGTCGTCCTTCTCCACCTGGAAGTTGAGGTCGCGGAAGAGTACCTCGCCGTCGGGAGTGGTGGCGGTGAGTCCGTGCACCTCCAGGATCTTGTTGCCCGGCTCGCGCTCGGGGGTGAAGATGATGCCGGGGTAGCGGCGCGACGAGGGCTGGATCTCCTCGATGTTGAGCTTCTCGAGCATCTTCTTGCGCGAGGTGGTCTGCTTCGACTTGGCCACGTTGGCCGAGAAGCGCTGTATGAACTCCATGAGCTCCTTGCGTTTCTCCTCGGCCTTCTTGTTCTGCTGCTGCTGCTGGCGCAGGGCGAGCTGCGACGACTCATACCAGAAGGAATAGTTGCCGGCGAAGAGGGTCACCTTGTTGTAGTCGATGTCGAGGGTGTGGGTGCACACCGAGTCGAGGAAGTGGCGGTCGTGGCTCACCACGAGCACGGTGTTCTCGAATTTCGAGAGATAGTCCTCGAGCCATGCCACCGTGTCGAGGTCAAGGTCGTTGGTAGGCTCGTCGAGGAGCAGGTTGTCGGGATTTCCGAAAAGGGCGCGGGCAAGCATCACACGCACTTTCTCGGCATTGGGGAGGTCGCCCATACGCATGTAATGGTGATCCTCTTTGATTCCGAGGCCGGAGAGGAGGGCTGCGGCGTCGGACTCGGCGTTCCACCCCTCGAGCTCGGCGAATTTCTCCTCCAGCTCCGAGGCGCGTATGCCGTCGGCGTCCGTGAAATCAGCCTTTGCATAGAGGGCATCCTTCTCGGCCATAATATCCCAGAGCACGGTGTGGCCCTGGAGCACGGTGTTCATCACCGTGAGGTCATCGAATTTGAAGTGGTCCTGCTCCAGCACGCTCAGACGCTCGCCCGGGCCCATGGTCACGTTGCCGTGGGTGGGTGAAAGCTGGTCCGAAAGTATGCGCATGAGGGTGGACTTGCCGGCACCGTTGGCGCCGATCACGCCGTAACAGTTGCCGGGGGTGAATTTCAGGTTAACGTCCTGAAACAGTACTCTTTTACCGAATTGGATTCCTAAGTTGTTAGTTATTATCATCGCGATATGGTGACAGCGCCCCGCGTCCCTGCCGGGGCGTATGCTTGTTTTGCCCACAAAGTTACGCATTTTCCGCTGAATACGCAATAGCGGCGCGCCGCGGTCGGTGCGGCGGGGGGCGTTACCGTATTACCGCATTACCGCAATCGCACCGCCACGGCTGCACCGGCGCAGAAAGGGTAATGCGGTAATGCGGTAACGCCGCACCCCTGCGGAATATTATGGCAGCCGCCCCGGAGGCGGGGCAGCGTAACTTTGCGGTATAAACCTAAAATTAAAATCTTATGATTGACACCACAACCCTGACAGTTGAGGCAGGCGGCAGCATGTTCGTCACCCGCAGTGCCTCGGAATGGATCGACTCGGCGGCTGCCATCCCCGTGCCTGAATGTCTGTGGAAGTCGCTCTGGTTCGAGAACGAGCTGGCGGCGCTTTTTGCCGACACTAACATGGGCAAAAGCATCTACGCCGTGCAGATCGGCAACCACATAGCGCGGCAAGGGCGGCGTGTGCTCTACTTCGATTTCGAGATGTCGGAGAAGCAGTTCTTCATGCGCTACGTCGATGCCGCCACCGGGCACCGCTTCCCCTTCTCGCCCGACTTCCTGCGCTCGGAGCTGCGCCGCGACATCCGCACCACCGCCGATATAGCGCCCTTTATCCGCGACATCGGCGCCGAGGCGCACCACCACAGCGCCAAGGTGCTGATTATCGACAACATATCGTGGCTCACCAACCAGGCCGAGAGCGGCGATGTGGCCGGGGAGCTGATGCAGGCGCTGGTGAAGCTCAAGCGCGACAACGGCCTGTCGATTCTCGTGATCGGCCACACCCCCAAGCGCGACCTCGCCGCCCCGCTGACGCAGAACACCCTCTCGGGGTCGAAGCGCATAGCCAACTTCCTCGACGCCATGTTCGCCATCGGGCCCGACCGCAGCCGTCCGCCCCATGGCCGGTATGTGAAGCAGATCAAGGTACGTTCGTCGGAGATGGAGTATGGCGCCGACAATGTGATATGCTACAACCTGGAGCGCACCTCGTCGGGGGCGGTGGAGTTCGTAGAGACGGGCCACGCCAACGAGGCGGCGATGCTCCGCAGCGACGAGCTGACGCAGGCCGGGGTGGCCGACCGCCGGCGGCGCACCCCCGCCGAGGCCGAGCGCCAGCGCCATGAGATCCTGGCACTTCACGCCCGCGGGGAAACGCAGCAGAGCATAGCCCGGATTGTGCGCTGCTCCCTGCGCCACGTCTCGGAGGTGCTCCGCCGGGGCGCCGAGGCAGCCTCCGGCACCGATTACCCTATTACCGCATTACCGCAATAACCACGCCCCATGCCACTATCCTACCGCTACTCCCTGGGAAAACTCACCACGGTGTGCCCCGCCTGCGGGCGGCGCACCTTCAAGCCCTACGTCAACAACCTCACCGGGCAGCCGCTGGCGCGCGACCGGGCCGGGCGCTGCAACCGCCAGTACAAATGCGGCTACCACCTGAGTCCGCGGGAATATTTCATAAACCACCCCATGCAGCTGCCGCCGGGGTGGAGCCCGGCCTCGGCCTCGGCTACGGCTCTGCCGCGCCCGAGGCAGCCCCGGAGCGGAGCCATCGACTATATCAGCCCGGAGGTGGCGCGACGGTCGATGCGCCGCTACGACATCAATCCGCTGTGGCAGTTTCTGTGCCGCCACTATCCCGCGGAAATCGTGGAACGTGCCGCGGCGATAGGCCTGGGCACGGCGCGGCAGTGGGGCGGCGCGGCGGTGTTCTGGCAGATCGACCGTATGGGGCGGGTACGCACCGGAAAGGTGATGGGCTACGACGCCGCCTCCGGACGCCGCGTGAAGGAGCCGCGCCCGCAGGTCACGTGGGCGCACACGCTGCTGGGGCTTAGGGGCTTCAATGCCGGGCAGTGCTTCTTCGGCGAGGTGGCTCTCGGGCGCCCCGGGGTGCGCACGGTGCTGCTGGTGGAGAGCGAGAAAACGGCGCTTGTGCTCACCTGCGAACTGCTGCTGCGGGGCAAGGAGCATGTGGCGGTGCTGGCCACCGGAGGCGCCGACGGGGCGCTCTGCGACGCCTCGCGGCTGTCGGACCCCACATATAAATACAGCGCCCTGAGGGGGAAGCGGCTGGTATTGCTGCCCGACGCCGACATGTGGCAGCGGTGGCGCTCCCTGAAGCTCGGCGGGGTGACCGGCAGCCGGCGCGTGGTGCCTCCGGGGTGGCTTGGCCTGGAGGGGTCGCAGGATATCGCCGACGTGCTCATCGCCGGGCGCCGCAAAAGCGGTAATGCGGTAATAGGGTAATATACAAAACAGGAGGCTGTGTCAAAAACCGTAACCGGTTTTGACACAGCCTCTCGGTATGTTCAGGGGTCAGGGCCGGGGGTTACTCGGCGGGGTCGTCCCATGTGCACGACACGAATTCGAACGTGCCGGGAGCCGTAACCTTATAGGTGACGGTGTAGGGGGTCGTAGCCGAGCCGTTGTAGGCCGAGAAGTTGATGAAGTAGAGGAGATCCAGCCCCGGGATAGGGGTGGCGTCGGAGTGTAGTTTCGACAGCACGGCGGGGAATACCTCGTGCGTGAAACGGTGCTTCATCGTCTCCACGATCTGCTCGTTGGTGAGATCGCCCCACCCTTCGGCATACTGCGAGCGGGCGCTGCCGGCACGCAGGTCCACGTTGCCCTGGTAGGCCGAAGTGCCGGAATAGTACTCGTTGTTGCCGTAGGAGGTAACCCAGTATTTGCCGGAAGTGATGGAGGTGTCGCCCAGGGGCACGCACTTGTTCTCATACACCCAGTCGACACATGCCTGGAAATAGAGCGTGGAGAGTTCCTGGCCCTTGCCTGCAGGGAGGGTGATGGTCACATTGGGGTCATAGATCCATTTGCCACCGGTGCGGACGAACTGTGCGCTCTCCTCGGTCACGCCGTCGTTGTTGATCCATTCCGAGCCGTTGAAGGTGTAGGAATAGCAGGCGTAGTTGGTCGCGCCCGAAGCATACACCTTGCAGAGTACGTAGCGGGTATCGTCGGCCTTGGCGTAGGGATGTTTCACCTTCAGGTAAGTGGGGAGGTATTCAAGCGGGGCCGAGAGGTCATCGTGGCTCATACCCATGGCGCGGTAGTCGGAGGGCGAGAGCACATCGAAGTCGGAGGGCACGCTCCACGTCGAGCCGTTGTAATAGTACACGGCGTTGACAGTCTGCGAGGGCACGCTGGCGGCGGCACGCACGGTGCGGGCGCGGCGCGATGCCTTGGAGGGTGCGCCCTGCTCCACGGTGTTGACCACCACGTTGCAATATTTGCCGCCGGAGATGGAGATGAACCAGCCGGTTATCGTCACGGTCTCGCCATCCTTGAGCTGCGCTTTCAGTGCGTCGGGAGCATAGTAGACGGAGCCCTGGGCCTTGGCGTCGTCGGCGAGGATAAGGTTGATGTTCTTTTCACCTACGACAAGTCTGCCCGTCATCTGACAGTAGACCGCAGGCACATCGGCCGGACGGTCGAGCGCGGCGTCAAGTTTGGCGGCGTTGTAGACCTCGGGGACGGGATAGGTATAATCCTGAGTGCCTACCACCTCGATTTCGGCGCCGTTGGCGATCTGGAGGTTACCCTTGAAGGAGGTGGTGGTGCCGGTAACGGTGAGCTGCGTGCCCACGGGGTACTGGTTGACGTCGATCGACCCCATGTACATGAAGATGGTGCCGGAAGCGTCAGTCAGGGTGATGCCGCCGGTGCATACGCCGGAAACAACGCCGTTGACGGTGACATTCTGGTCGGCCTTGAGGGTGCCGATCACATTCGAGAGCTCGAAGGGGGGCGTGGGGGTGACCGAACCGCCGCCGAACACGGGCTCCTGCGCCGACTCGTTGTAGGTCACGATGACATATTCGCCCGGCTCGGCATCGTCGTAATAGTCGGCGATGATGGGCACGAGGTTCTTGGACGCCGGATGGGAGGGAGCGAAAGCGTCGATATAGTCCTCGTCGCTGCCCCACACCTCCATATAGTCGTCCTCGCTCACGGTGTAGAGGTGAGCGGCGGCCGATGCGTAGACACATTCGGGGAGCCCGGAGGATACCTTGTAGGTAAGCCGGAGCGAGGAGCCGTCGGTAAGGGTGAAATAAGGGTTGTTGGCGGTGTTGAGCCATGCCGGGATATATTCGCGGGCAGTGACCTTGTCGTTGAAGCACCCCTTGGAACCCACGGCGGCCAGCTCGGCAGTCACTCCGGCAGCCTCGGCGAGCGCCTTGTTGTCGGCGTTGGATGCGATACTCTTGTAATCGGCGGCGGCGAGGGTATAGTCCACAGCCTCCTTCTGCTCGATGGGCAGGTCGGACTCGAAGCCGTCGAGATGGTCGTTCCAGGCGTTTTCGTCACACCCGGTCAGAGCTGCCATGGCGGCCAGCGCCGCGATGGGGATATAGATTTTCTTGTTCATCGTCAGTTCAGGTGTTTAGAAGTTTACACGGAGTTTGAGCGAGTAGGTACGGCCGAAGGAGTAGAACACGCGGTAGACGTTGTCCCATTCCCCCTTGACGCCGGTGGCGTTGTAGGCGTCGACAACATAGTTGTAGTCGAAGAGGTTGTTGATGTTGCCGCTCAGACGGGCGTCGACACCGCCGATCTTGAAGCCGTACGATGCCGAGAGGTCAAGCT
>URZG01000134.1 GCA_900552325.1 uncultured Porphyromonadaceae bacterium
CCGTCGTTGCTATCCGTTTGAGAATACGCATCTGGGGGAGGTACACATTAGGGAGAATAGTCTTGACGCGGCGTGATTCCAATTCACCGGTCGTTTCATTTTTTTCCATAGTGTAGCTTTCGCCTAACTGGAAAGCAAAGTATAGCTTCGATTTTTTCCCCTCCTCATTATCCTGTGAGTCATTTGACAGGAGATAGTACATTTCCGGCGAGAAGTGATAAGCTTCGGTATTCCGGTTGGCGAAGTCGTTGGGGCAGCGGGTGTATGCCCATGTGCCCATAGCGATTGGATCCTCTGACTCCTGCGGAGCTTTGTAAGAGTCATAAGCCGGCACTATATAAATCTGCGCGGACATATGGTCATCCTTGTAATGGTCCCTCGCGAGTTGAGTAAGCTCTACGGATGCCGGTTGTTTTTGTGGGGCGTTGGTGGCATTTTTAACATCATAACCGAATACACGGGTTATGGAGACACCACCTGTGTAAGCGACCGTCAACTGGTATGAAATGGTACTCTCGTTGGGGTACTGAATATTAAGCTCGGTATTGTCAGGATTTTTTGACGACCATGTATATGAGTGGTCATCTCCACTGACCATCTTCATAGTTGCGTATGTCGCATTTCGATTGTTATTGACATACAACTGAGGGTTTAGACCACCGGGTAAGGTTGCCTCCTTATCTATTGTCATTGTGAAATAGAGATAACCGTCTATATCATTGCTGATGTTGTAGGTAATCTTGGGGGCGAAGGGAGTCTTACCATTATCATACGTAACCGTTACATAGCGTCCGGAGATGCCGTTTGTTCCTTTACCACCTGTCCACTCAGGGAAGGTCCACTTCACAGTGCCGTCTTCATTGAAGTTTGCGGCGGTGTAGCTGATGCCGTTGGTGTAGGGGGCTACATTGTAGGATTCGGAGTAAACGGTGTTGACCATGCCGGGCTCGGTCTGGGATGTGGAAGCTACGCCTTCCTTGGTGGCGGCATACACGGGAGTGTCGCCTGTAGTGCAGGCTGCAAACACTATGGGCGTGGCGGTGGACTCAGGGAGATTTTTTACCTCAAAGGTTACGCCTGCGGCTGCCTCGGCTGCGGTAACGGTTTTCTCGGCAAGGATTTTGTAGGGTTTATTATCCTGGTTCCAGATTCCGGAACCCATATTCTCGTCAGTGCTGAGCACGGCCATGCGGATTGTTCCGTCAATGTTTTCCACATTGAGTTTCATGGTGGCGGTCACGGAAGTGGGGCTCTTGTATGCGCAGCTTGCCTCGGCGATAGCAAGGGAGGGAGTGGTAACCACAGGATTGGTAAACTCTTTTTCTTCGTCGGTGGTGCCTTTTGGCACATAGCGCACATTGGCGAAGTCGAAAGTGTCGCCGTTATGGCAACCGTTGGTCACAAAGGCGAATACATAGGCTTTTTGTGTGGTCACACCCGAAGTGGCGAAGTTGGGGAATTTCTCCTTGAGGTTCATACGGATGGTCTGCCATTGTCCATCGGCATTGGCCTCGAACGCGGTCTCATTACCATGTGCTTCGTTTCCCTCTTCAACGAGTTTTACCTTGTAAGTAGCTGTGGCGTTGGTTTTGAACTCAAAGAGGAGGTCATAGTCTCCGGTAAGAATCGGAGAAATATTGTAACCGTCAGCAAGCCAGCCACCGTAGGCGGCATTATTTTGAAGAGCTTTGAAAGTCGTGATATTGGCATCGGTGGTGGTTCCTACCGTTCCGGTGGTTGTGGAGGCAGAGCAAGTACTTTCCCAACCGTAAAAAGTGGTGGAGATAAAATTTGACTGCCCGGACATATTGTGTAAAGGAAACACATAATAGACTGTACCCTGGGCGGCTTCTTGCGCTTTGGCCGGGAAGAAAGCGCCGCAAGCCAGAAAGGCGAGCAGCATCGGGAGTAGAGATGTTCTTAGTCTTTTCATTAGTCGAATAAGGAAGAATTATAGAGTTAGGTTTATTTGTTTAGAAAAAAGGTGTGTTGTCACGCTTGCCGTATGTCAACAGGAGAGATGCAAGGCGTGGACAGGTACAGAAAATTTTAGTGTGCTGTTCAGCGTCAGTTTATGAGTCAGCCGTGTGCAGGAAGTTCTACCAAATGCCTTATCAATCTTGAAGCACCGCGGTTTAAAATGCCAAAACAAGCCTGTGGTTTAACCCTTTCAGTGGAGAATTTCGCCAGGGACTTCGCTCAACAGCGATGCAAAATTAGTGCAAAAGCATTAGGATTACAAATGGGGAGGGTGAATGTAACCGAAAAATAATCGTATTGTAACATGTGGCGGAGGATGTGGATTCCAGGAGTCGTAAGGTTGCGAACCAATGCTGTTTACTTAAATGATGCTACAATGATTTCTCGTAAAGCGGTTGCTCCTTAAGTAAACACCATTGGGTCGCGACCTGTCGCGACCGCAATAAGCCCGGGGCGGTAGGAAAGCAGGTTTTCAACTATTAGAGCTTGAAAGAGCGCAACTTGCGTTTTTTAAGCGCCGACGGCGCGAAGTAATGATAGCCCCGCACCTTCGGCGCTTACCACAGATTCCACATGTGGAAAAGAAGTCTTTCGACAACTAATGGTTTTCAACCTGCGTCCCCCTTTCATCGAAGTCGGATTTCCTCTTTTCCCGTTTGATCCGTTTGATCCGTTTGATCTGCGAGAGATTTTGGGGAAGTGGGTGGGATGCCATGCGGGTGGGCGGACGCTCCGCGGAGCGTCCCTACAGCCGAGGGGGTAGTCCGGGGTGAGGCGGCGTGGATGTGTGGGGCGCGGTCAGTCGACGAGGCGGCGGAAGGGGGCCGGGACGGGGGTGGTGAAGTCCATGAGCTTGCGGGTGACGGGATGCACGAAGCGGAGGGTCATGGCGTGGAGGCAGAGGCGGTTGGCGGGGGAGGTCTTGGCGCCGTACTTGCGGTCGCCGGCGATGGGGTGGCCGAGATCCTTCATGTGCACGCGGATCTGGTTTTTGCGGCCTGTCTCCAGTTCCACTTCGGCCAGGGTGTAGCCGCGGGCGGCGGCCAGGGTGCGGTAGCGGGTGTAGGCGAGCTGCCCCTTGCGTGGGTCGTCGGTGGAGTAGACGATGTGCTGGGAGTTTTCGGCGAGATAGGATTTCACCTCCCCTTCTGGCGGGTCGAGGCGCCCTTCAACCACACAGACATACTGGCGGCGGCGCACCATATTGTTCCAGTTGTGCTGCAGGCGCTCCTTGGCCTCGACGGAACGGGCAAATACCATAAGCCCGGAGGTGTGCTGGTCGAGGCGGTGGACGATGAAAAGTTTGTTGCGCGGGTCGAGCTCCTTCACGTAGTCGCGGAGGATGGAGTAGGCGGTGCCCTGACGCACCTTGTCGTTGGCCATCGAGAGGAGGCCGTATCCCTTGTTCACCACTATGATATGTACGATGGAGAGGCGTCGGTTGTAGAAGGTGACGAACGGGCGCGAGAAGTTGACACTCACCGGTGTGCCCGCGGCCACGGGGTGATCGAACTGCGAGACGACATCGTTGCCGACCTTGATCTGCCCGTGTCTGAGCATGGCCTTGACGGCGGTGCGGGTGTGCTGTGGCAGGGCTGTGAATAGATACTGCAGCAGGGGGGTGTCGGCGGCAGGGGTGAAAGTCTGTAAGGAGTCTGGTCTGCGGGGTGTCATTTCTTACGTGTTGTGCGTCGTGCCGGGCGTGCGGCCTGCGAAGCGATGATGGCGCGCACCTCATCGAGCGAGAGTGCCGCGGGGTCGGCCACGGTTTTGGGTATCTTGTAGTTGGAGCCGGCCGAGGCGATATAGACGCCGTAGCGGCCGTTGAGGATCTGCGTGTCGGGGTCTTCGTCGAAAGTCTTTACCACGCGGTTGGCTTCGGCGCGGCGTTTCTCCTCGATGAGTTCCACGGCCTCGTCGAGCGAGATCTCGGCGGGGGATATGGCTTTGGGGATGGAGACGAACTTGCCGTCGTGCTTCACGTAGGGGCCGAAACGGCCTATCGCCACGGTGACATCCTTCCCCTCGAATTCCCCTATGGTCTTGGGGAAGGCGAAGAGGCGGAGCGCCTCCTCGAGGGTGATGGTGGCGATCGACTGCCCTTTGAGGAGGGAGGCGAACTGCGGTTTCTCGTCGGCCTCGCCGTCGCCGAGCTGTATCATGGGGCCGAAGCGGCCGATCTTCACCGACACCGGTTTGCCCGTTTCGGGATCGGTGCCGAGCACACGCTCGCCCACCTTGTGCTCCAGGCGCACGTCCATGGCGCGGGTTACCTCGGGGTGGAAGCCGCGGTAGAAGTCCTTTATCTCCTTGTGCCAGGGGAGCTTGCCTTCGGCGATATGGTCGAATTTCTCCTCTATCTGTGCGGTGAAGTTATAGTCGAGGATGCCGGGGAAATAGTCGGTGAGGAAGTCGTTGACCACCTCGCCTATGTCGGTGGGGAGGAGCTTCCCTTTCTCGGAACCTACGGTCTCGGAGCGCTCCTGCAGCGTGGGGGCGGAGTCGCCGGGGCGGATGGTGAGCACGTTGTAGGGGCGCGGGGTGCCCTCTTTCTCCCCCTTCTCCACATATTCGCGCTGCTGGATGGTGGAGATGGTGGGGGCGTAGGTGGAGGGGCGGCCTATGCCGAGTTCCTCCATCTTCTTCACGAGCGACGCCTCGGTGTAGCGCGGGGGCTGCTGTGTGTGGCGCTGCACGGCAGTCATATCGGTGAGTTCCATGACGTTGCCTTTGTGGAGCGGGGGGAGGAGAGTGGAGTCGGTGGCGGAGTCGGCGTTATCGTCGTCGGAGCTCTCCATATATACTTTGAGGAAGCCGTCGAAGCGGATCACCTCGCCGGTGGCCGTGAAGTGCTCGGGGCGTGCGGCGGGCTGTATGTCGACGGTGGTCTTTTCGATCTCGGCATCGGCCATCTGGCAGGCGAGGGTGCGCTTCCATATCAGCGAGTAGAGGCGCTTTTCCTGGGCGGTGCCGTCGATGGCGGGCTTGTCTATATAGGTGGGGCGTATGGCCTCGTGGGCCTCCTGGGCGCCGCGCGACGAAGTGTGGTAGTGGCGCACCTTGAGGTACTGCGGGCCGAGCTGCGAGGTGATCTCGCGGCTGAGGGCATCGATGGCGAGCTGCGAGAGGTTGAGCGAGTCGGTACGCATGTAGGTGATGTGACCGGCCTCGTAGAGGCGCTGGGCCACCATCATGGTCTGCGAGACGGTGAAGCCGAGTTTGCGTGCGGCTTCCTGCTGGAGGGTGGAGGTGGTGAAAGGTGGCGCGGGAGCCTTGCGCACGGGGCGCACGTTGACCTGCGACACGGTGAATTCCGTGGCGTTGCAGTCGGTGAGGAAGGCGCGGGCCTCGGTCTCGTCGGCGAGTCGCCTGGAGAGCTCGGCGCGCACGGGGGCGCCTCCGGGGGCCGTGAAGTCGGCCACCACGCGGTAGAATTCCTCGGGGGTGAACTGCTTTATCTCGTTCTCGCGCTCCATGATCAGGCGTACTGCCACGGACTGCACGCGGCCTGCCGAGAGGGCGGGTTTTATCTTCTTCCAGAGCACCGGTGAGAGCTCGAAGCCCACGATGCGGTCGAGGACGCGGCGCGCCTGCTGGGCGTCGACAAGGTTGAGGTCGATGTCGCGCGGGTTCTGCACGGCGTGCAGTATGGCGTCTTTTGTAATTTCGTGGAACACGATCCTCCGGGTGTTCTCCGGCTTGAGTCCCAGCACTTTGTAGAGGTGCCAGGCGATGGCTTCCCCCTCGCGGTCCTCATCGGATGCGAGCCACACGGTCTGTGCCTCGGCGGCGTATTTCTTCAGTTCGGCCACGAGGGCTTTCTTGTCGTCGGGTATCTCATAGACCGGCTCGAAGCCGTCGCCCTTGGCGTCGACGTCGATGCTGAAATTTTTCTTGGCCAGATCGCGTATGTGGCCGTAACTCGACTTCACGAGGAAGTCGGGTCCGAGGAATTTTCCGATCGTCTTGGCTTTTGCCGGCGACTCTACGATAACAAGATTTTTCAGCATCGTTATATTGTATTTGTCAGGGGTTCAGTGTGTTGCGCGTCGGTGGCGCCTGCCGTTGCTTATTATTAATGTGTGGCGCCATCAAATTCGGGCGCAAAATTACGCAAAACTTTGCAATTAGGCAATAGGTCATCGGCGGAGCACCGGCCAGCGGTAGGTGCGCAGCCGGGCGGTCAGTTCGGCTTCGGTCCCCCCGAGATAGCTGTCGAGGAGGGCATGGAAGCGTGGCGAATGGTTCATTTCCAGCAGGTGTGCCAGCTCGTGGAGAATGACGAAGTCGCGCAGGTCGGCGGGCAGGAAAACCAGAATGTAGCTGAGCGATATGATGCCGCGGGCGTTGCAGACACCCAGGGTGCGGTGGCCTGCCGATATGCGCCATGCCACCGGGGAGTGCCCGGTAAGGGAAGCCAGCCGGCGGGCGTGGGGGAGAAGCAGGTC
>URZG01000135.1 GCA_900552325.1 uncultured Porphyromonadaceae bacterium
TCATGCCTAACTGTAATGTCGCCGAGTTGGATATCGTTATCCCGAACTCGCGTTAATAATATCGTGCGACTAAAGTTCAAGATGAAGCTGCTCCCCTTCTCGCACATCACCGACTGGCGATGACACGGTAAGGCCGACAAGCCTTACCGGCCGTCCTCCAATATACGTTCCGGCAAGCAACCGGTCCGAGCAACAATGCAACTCCCGCTCTCCCACAACCGAATCCAATGTCACCGATCGGGTGATCTGCGTAAAATCTCCGAAACGCACCTTTAATGTCACGGTGCGCCCTCTGAATCCGGCACGATCCATTCGCCTCAGCACATCCGATCTTACCTCGGAAAGGCGTTCGCGCAACACGGTAAGATCGGACGTGTCTGACGCGAACGTATTTTCAGCCCCTACCGATTTGCGCTCCCTATGGGGAACAACCGGGCGTTCATCCACGCCGCGCGCATAAAGATAATAATCGCGCCCGGCTTTGCCGAAATTATCGGTTAAAAACGAAAGCGGGCATCTTCTGAGATCAGCGCCGGTGAATATACCCAATGCGTGCATTTTTTGCGCCGTCACCTTACCGATCCCGAAAAAACGCTCCACTCCCAACGATGCAACGAACGTCTCCACCGCCTGCGGAGGCACCACGAACATGCCGTCCGGCTTCCGGTAGTCCGAGGCAATTTTTGCCAGCATCTTGTTGACCGATACGCCTGCCGAAGCAGTCAGTCCGGTGGCCGCCATTATGCGATTCTTGATTTCCTGCGCCACGAGCGAGGCCGAAGGGTGATGGGTAACATCCAGAAAAGCCTCGTCAAGACTAAGCGGCTCCACAAGTTCGGTATATTCGTTGAAAATCCCCCGTATATCACGCGACACCGCCTTATAAACATCCATCCTTCCCGGCACGACGATCAGGGCAGGGCATAGTCTGCGGGCTCTGGTCATCGCCATTGCGGAGCGCACACCGTATTTACGTGCCTCATAACTGGCCGCGGCAACCACACCACGCTCTTCCGAATAACCGACCGCCAGCGCTTTTCCCCGCAGCTCCGGATTATCCCGCTGTTCGACCGATGCATAGAATGCATCCATATCTATGTGGATTATTTTTCTCACGTGGGAATATACGGATAGAAAGGCCGATGAGCCGCTGCAAATTTAGCAAAATAATAAACCGCACGGCATCGGGAATCACATTTTAACACCATTCTGAACAATCCGTTTTTTATCACACCGCTTGCAGAATCTCCGAAACACATGTCACATCAAGGTTAAATTACGAATTATTAACCGTTTAAATGTTAAAAACGGCATAAAATACAACTATTCAACCCCGTGAGATTGTTATATTTTTACAAGACCGGAGGGTCGGCGGCATATACCTCAAGGATTTGACTTAAAAGCCTATAGGGCGCACATCACAGAAATAGCTCCTGTTCATTAACTGAGGCTGCATATATCCTTTGGAGAGAACCTTGTTCACGAACGCAAATAGCGCAATGCCGTTTCATGAAAAACAAAAGTTGATGTTTGTAGACGCAAATACTAAACATATTTTAACTACTGTTCTCGATTTGCAATTTACATATTCATACGCAAATTTGCATAGCAATAGCACAACTTCAGATTTACAAACATAACACCGTTCCACAGATTACCGACACAAATCATCTGTTTGACAAAATGCAAACCGAAACATGAGGCAAAAAGCGATTTTTGCGAGCGCGTAATCGTTTACATTTCAAATTTAAGAATAAGAATAAAACAATTACCACAGTATTAACATATTTTATATATCATCACAATATTCTCATAATCATGGGTATTATACCAATAAAACAAATCGACACTTTAATAATAGACACTTTCCCTAGCATTATCGCGAGTCATGAGCATTTCTATCCGCCCAATACCCTCTATACCATATTTATTACAATAGAAACACAAACCAAATATTTACATGCTGCTCCACAATACAATTAACAGCTCAGAATCTTCAACTCGCTTTGCATATCTCGGATATAACGTTACATTTCAAAGGTAAATTCAATTTGCATCTCAAAACAGACAGCAATTTACATCACCAAAATACAGTTTGCGTAAAGGAACTACCTTAAATGTATTTTTTTCACTCGCAAATTTGCATTATTGAAGAATAGTCTTTACATTTGCACACAGAAATTACAAACCAAACCGGTATGGATCTTGTCAATCGCCTGAAATTCTTCCTGGAGAAGAACAATATCGCCATTTCACAATTCGCCGACACGTGCGGAATCCCGCGCCCTACTCTTTCACAGATACTTAACGGACGCAATAAGAAGATTTCAGATGAATTGATCTCAAAAATCCATGCCGCCTATCCAGCTCTTTCCATCTTATGGCTGATGTTTGGCGAAGGAAGTATGGAGACATCTGGAAATATCGCACTCTCAGAGCCTCAAAATCCGCCTATTCCGGAAGCAGAAGGAGCCTATCAAGCTGGTTACAAGGAAAATGCCGCCGAGAATTCAGCCGACGGAGACCAACATTTTTTTACATCAGAAAATCAATTCTCTCCCGACAACCTCTTTACTGACGCGACAGCAACCGACGAGGACAGTTTCAGCAGTCAGGAATTCACCAATAAAGATATAGCGGCAGCCTTCGGCGCCACACACGCCCATCTGCCTGAAAACGGTTCCGCGCCGAATAATACTGAAAGCAACGCCGGATCCTCTCTTCGGGAAGGAGCGATATCCTTTTATCCACGCCACGAAGGACGGCCCACACAGAAAGTGACATCGTCATACATCGCGCCGGAAGAAAAACAGGCTGCAACGCCGGCAACGGAAAGCACCGAAGAAGTGCACCCCAACACCGCGTCAGACAGTTTCATCCCCTACACTCCGCCGGCTCCGGAACCATACGGCAACAGCGATCCCTCGACAAACGCAGTCAGAACCGAGAGCAATGCCTCCGTGTCGGTTCCGGCAGATCCCGGAAAAAAAATAACCAACATCGTAGTATTCTACTCCGACAACTCTTTCCAGTCGTTCTATCCCTCCTGACAACATACCCACCGACAACCGTCACGGCCATGCGCTGATAAAACATATCAGCGCATGGCCGTGACGGTTATAAACAGTTCTTCTCATCCCGACAGAATTCCAATCAGCGGGGGGAGCGGTTCAATGGCGAAGTTTGTCGGCAAGGCCGGCCGCTTTTTCGGCGCCAGTCTCAAGGGCATCGGCTGTAAAATCCTTTACCTTGTCAATAATGGAAGCGCTTTTCTCAGCCGCCTGCTCTTTGAGATCACCGGTTTTTGTCTTTAGCGCAGCAGCCTTTTCGACAGCCGTCTCACGGACATCCGCAAGTTTTTCTTTTACATTCTCAATCATACCAGCCGACTTTGCCTTGGCCCCGGCCACACATCCGGCCGACTTTGCTTTGGCTGCATCAAGTTCATCTTTTGCAGCCACCTTGGTTGCATCGGCACTCAACACCGCTGCTTCCCGCGATACCTGGGCAGCGGCCTGAGCCTGCTGCTGTTTGTCAAACACATTATACATAACCTTTATTTTAAGTTGTTACCATAATACAAAATAAGCATCCACCGCTTTCTCCGCCGGCAACGAATCCCATAATGCTCAACTCCTGCCGGAGACTTATATAGCGGAGTCTTTGCGGTTATAACATCTGCAGCCGCCCCCGGGTTTACCGCGGCGCGCACACCAGTCTCCGGTAAGGCGGATCAGTCGCACTCCAAGCGCGACGTTAACATTTTTTATAACCTCGCAAACACTTGTGGCACACATTTTGCCTTGATTATCCGTTATAAATAAAACCTGCCCCCTCCGGAATGGGAGCAGAGACCTTATCAGAGAATGGACATCAATTTTTCATCAGAACTCAAAGCAGTGCTGGATCTGAGCCGACAGGAGGCTATCCGGCACAACAACTCCATAATTACCCCCGAGCATCTAATGCTGGCGTTGCTGGCCGACACCGGCTCGAGAGTCTTCACCCTTCTGGAGAAGGCCTCGAGAAATGTGTCGGTATATCAACTGCGGCAGGAACTTGACAGCGGGCTATATAATGCCGAGGCACCCGTAGGCGGTGAAGTCGCCGTAAGCGATCTCGCCAACCGACTCGTGAAACTTTCGGTGCTGGAAGCGCGCATGCTCCGCAGCTCCGTGGTCGACACCGAGCACCTCCTTCTGGCAATCCTCCATAATCCGGAGATCCAGCGGATGGAGTTCATCGTGCCGTTCCGCCAGGCCGGCATCGACTATACGTCACTGCTGGGCGTGCTATCTAACAATGTGCGCGGAAACGATCCGCACGACGGCACCTCGTACTCCGATGACGAAGAGGACGAGGAGGATGACAACGCACCTGCCGGAGCCGGAGGCACCGCCCAGGGAGCACCGCGCGAGGAGCCGCGCCGCGAATCGACCGCAGGACGCCAACGCGGGGCCGACACCCCTACCCTTGATAAATTCGGCAACGACATGACCCGGGCCGCTGAAGACGGACGCCTTGACCCCGTGGTAGGACGCGAGAACGAGATCGAGCGCCTGGCCCAGATCCTCTCGCGCCGCAAGAAGAACAACCCTGTGCTCATCGGCGAGCCGGGCGTCGGCAAATCCGCAATAGTGGAGGGGCTCGCACTGCGCATCGTTCAGCGGAAAGTGTCGCGCATACTCTTCAACAAACGTGTCGTTTCGCTTGACATGGCCTCGATCGTAGCCGGCACGAAATACCGCGGTCAGTTCGAGGAGCGCATCAAGGCGATCCTCAACGAGCTTGCAAGAAACCCCGATGTGATCCTTTTCATCGATGAGCTCCACACTATCGTAGGCGCCGGAAACGCCGCCGGCACCATGGACGCGGCCAACCTACTCAAACCCGCACTCGCCCGCGGGGAGATACAGTGCATAGGCGCCACCACTCTCGACGAATACCGTAAGAACATCGAGAAGGACGGCGCACTCGAGCGTCGCTTCCAGAAGGTGATGGTAGAACCGACATCTCCGGAAGAGACACTCCAGATTCTGAACAATATAAAGGAGAAGTATCAGGATCATCATAATGTGACCTATACCGATGACGCCCTCCGGGCATGCGTCGACCTTACAGAGCGATATATAACCGACCGCAATTTCCCCGACAAGGCCATCGACGCCCTTGACGAGGCCGGTTCCCGAGCGCATATAACCAACATAACAGTGCCCGGGGAGATAGAACGCCTCGAGGAGGAGATCGCCCAGGCCGGCCGCGAGAAACTCGCCGCCGCACAGAACCAGGATTTCGAGAAAGCCGCATCTTTCCGCGACCTGGAACAGCAGCTCAAGGCCCGTCTGCAGGAAGCCAACGACGCCTGGGAACAACAGTTGCGCGACGACCGCGTGACCGTCGACGCCGACAAGGTCGCAGAAGTGGTGGCCATGATGACCGGTGTGCCAGTGCAGCGTATCGCCCAGGCCGAAGGCTCGCGTCTGCGTGAGATGGGTCCGGCCCTGGCCCGGCAGATCATCGGCCAGGATGCTGCCATTGAAAAAATCGTCAAAGCCATCCGCCGTAACCGCGTCGGACTCAAAGACCCCGGGAAACCGATCGGCACCTTCATGTTCCTGGGTCCCACCGGCGTTGGGAAGACTCATCTGGCGAAAAAGCTCTCCGAATATCTCTTCGACTCGCCCGACGCCCTGATCCGCATCGACATGAGCGAATATATGGAGAAGTTCACCGTGAGCCGACTCGTCGGCGCTCCTCCGGGATATGTAGGCTACGAGGAAGGAGGCCAGCTAACAGAGAAAGTGCGCCGCCGCCCCTACTCTGTCGTTCTGCTCGACGAGATCGAGAAGGCTCATCCCGATGTGTTCAATCTACTTCTGCAGGTTCTTGACGAAGGACGCCTGACCGACTCGCTCGGCCGGAAAGTCGACTTCAAGAATACCCTGATCATCCTCACCTCCAACATCGGCACCCGTCAGCTGAAGGACTTCGGCTCTGGGGTAGGTTTCAACACCCGTCCGGCCGACAAGGAGAAAGAGTATGCCGATTCTGTGATACAGAAAGCCCTCAGTCGCGCTTTCGCGCCGGAATTCCTCAACCGCGTAGATGACATAGTGATGTTCGACCAGCTTGACCGCGACGCGATTTTCCGCATCATCGACATCGAGCTGAGCGGATTCCGCACCCGTATGGCCGCCCAGGGATATACCCTCGCCATCTCGCCCGAAGCTAAGGAATTCATCGCGTCTAAAGGGTACGACCGTCAATTCGGTGCCCGTCCGCTCAAACGCGCCATACAGAAATATCTCGAGGATCCGCTGGCCGAACTGATACTGAACTCCGAACTTGTCGCAGGCGACTCGATT
>URZG01000136.1 GCA_900552325.1 uncultured Porphyromonadaceae bacterium
CGTCCGTACTCTCCGAGCCAGTAACGCATTGCCGGCGGTATTTCGGCCTCGGAGGCGGGTGCGTTGTCGCCGTATCCGAGAAGCGCGGGCGCGCAGTCATCGCCGCTGACGACGAGGTATTCGTTTTTTCCCGAGGCGAACAGATATACCTCGGCTTCGGTCCGGTCGGTGCGGACTGTGCCGAGAAGTTTCATCGCGCTCCGGTCAAGGCCTTTTGTTGAGCGTGGAGAGTCGGCGAAGACTCGTCCCAGTGCCTCGTCTGGTGTCAATGGCGTGGCATGGGTTTTGCCGCCGAGTAAAGCACCGATAATCATTATCGGCAAAGACAAATGTCTTAGTTTCATGTGAATGATCGGTATTACAGTTTTTTTATATCTACACTTGGTTTTGTATGGCTGCCGGTTTATCTGGCCGGGGAGTAGCGGTTGAGAGAGGCGAGAGAGAGGGCGTAGTCGTGGTTGAGACGTATGTATTCGCGGATGACCTGGATGAAAAAGGCCGATTCCTGAAGGTATTCGAGGAGGGTCAGCTCGCCGCCGTCAAGAGCGCGGCGCAGAAGGGCCATGTTGTTGACCCCTTCCACAGCCGGGGCGAAAGCCGCGATCTGTTCCTTGAATGATTTCGCGCGGATATATTCGGCACGCAGCCCCTGCTCGGCTTCGGTTTTCTGTGCTTCCGCCGCGAATGAGGCCTCAAGACTGCGGGCGGCTGACGCGTGGCTGGCCGCCTTGAAATTCCAGGAGGGTAAGGAGAGGCCTACGGAGAATCCGTTGAAGTGGGTATTATCCTCGAATTCATGATGGTAGCCTATGGAGATGGATGGCCACAGGCTTGCCGAGGCAAGATCGGCGGAGGCTTTCCGGAGTTTCTTTTCATGGAGTGCAAGGGCGCGTTCGGGCGATGCCTCGTAGTCTGAAAGGTATGTTTCAAGTTCCATGAGGGCGGGGGCGGCATATTCCTCCAGTGCATCGAGATCGGCGGTAAGGTCGATCCCCGGGGCCACGGCTTTTATTTCCGCTTCGTAGGCGGCGAAGAGGTCTTCGTCCTGCTTGTCCTCCATCATGGCGCGCACAGCCTCTATGCAGGCTTTGTTCACGTCGATTATCGAGGCTTCCCCCTTCTCGTAAGCCTCGCGATAGTGGGTGTGCATCTCGTCGAGCGAGCGGGCTATTTCGTGGGTGAGAATATGTGTTTTTTTCGATGTTACGTAGTTGATGAGGAGCTGGCGCACTTTCAGTTCCATCTCGTTGCGGTTTACTGCCCCGCGCAACTGCGCGGCAACAGCCATTTCAGCGGTCATTTTCGAGCGTCCGCGCAAGGCGCCGGGCCACGGTATCTCCTGGGTCACTCCTATACCCCAGCGGTTTTCATCATGTTCCACGCTGTTGTATAACCGGTCGAATTCTATTTCAGGACCGGGGAGGGCGTTTTCGGCCTTGAATTCCTCGATGGCTGCCGTCTCGCCGGCCTCAGCGCTCTTCAGCGACGGACTTACATCGATTATACGGCTCACGATGTTATCAAACGGCGTTTGGGCCACTGCCGTAGCGACAGCGCCCAAACCAAATGAAAAAGAGATGATTAAGTAGGATAATGGTCTAAGAGTCATGGGGTAGTGGATTTCAGTCTGGAAGAGGATTCCCGTTTTTTCGCGGCTTTTCTGAGCACAAGACGCCGGTAAAGAAGCGGAACCACGAATATATTGAGTGCGGTGGAGGAGAAAAGTCCTCCGAGAATCACCACGGCAAGCGGTGACTGGATTTCGTTGCCGGGCACATCCGATCGCAGGGCGAGGGGGATTAGCGCCAGCGCCGAAGTCAGGGCTGTCATGATAATAGGTGTCAGGCGGTCGGCGGAACCGGTGAGTATGCGGTGACGTAACTCCATTCCCTCGTGACGCAGAGTGTTGTATCGCGAAATCAGCAACATGCCGTTGCGGGTGGAGATGCCGAGTAGTGATATGAAGCCGATGATAGCGGGGATGTTGAGCTCGCTGCCGGTCATTACGAGGATCAGCACCCCGCCGATCATGGCGAGCGGCATGTTTATGAGTATCACCAACGATTCTCCGGCATCGCGGAACTGCGCGTAGAGCAATATGAATATTATCACCAGTGCGAGAAGAGAGGTGAGCGCCAGGGTGCGCGAGGCGGCCGACTCGCTCTCGAACTGACCTCCGTAGGTAATGAAATACCCTTCGGGAAGGGTCAGCTCCGATTCGATGCGCGAACGTATCTCGTTGACTGTGCCGCGCAGATCGCGGTCCTCCACGTTGGCCGAGATCACCAGGCGCCGGCTCACATTCTCGCGGTTGATTGTGTTGGGGCCTGTGGCCGAACGTATGTCGGCCACATTGGCAAGTGGAATCTTGCCTGCGCGCGAATCTATGGCCATCGAGGCTATCTTTTCGGCTGTGGCGTGCGATTCGTCATCGAATTTCACCGTCAGGTCGTAGGGGAACCCCTCTTCATATACCTGCGACACCACCTGCCCTGCCAGGGCCACATCCACGAAGTCGCGGAATTCCTTCATTGTGATGCCGTACTGAGCCAGCATGTCGCGGCGCGGGGTGATATGCAGCTGCGGCCGCTCGATCTGCTGTTCTATATTGGCATCGGTCACTCCCGGCACTTCCTTGATTATGCGCTGAATCTCGCGGCCGGCGGCATAAAGTGCGTTGAGGTCGTCGCCGAAGAGTTTGATGGCGATCTGCGCCTCCGTGCCCGACAGCATGGCGTCGATGCGGTGCGATATCGGCTGACCGATCTCGATGTTCACTCCGGGAATCTGCGAGAGGTTCTTGCGGATTTCGCGCACCATCTCGTTGCGCGAGCGGTCGCGGAGGGTGTACGGGGCTTCAATCTCGGATACGTTGACTCCGAGCGAATGTTCGTCGAGTTCGGCGCGGCCTGTCTTGCGGGCCACAGTCCGGATCTCCGGTGTTTTCATTATCAGCTGCTCGGCCATGCGCCCCACGCGGTCGCTCTCGTCGAGCGATATGCCCGGAAGTGTGGATACGTTGATGGTCAGCGACCCTTCGTTGAACGGAGGGAGGAAACCGCGCCCGAGGGTGAAGAAGAGGGCGCAGCTGACAAGGAAGAGTATGGTGGTGGCGCCGAGCACGATGCGTCCGTGGCCTAAGCTCCAGATAAGGGCGCGTTTGTATCCCGATTTGAGTTTGCGGGCCATCCAGGGCTCGCGGTCAAGGATGCCGAGTGCCTTGTCGCTTCCCAGGAGGTATGAGCAGAGTACAGGCGTCAGCGTAAGAGCCACGATGGTGGAGGCGGCGAGGGCTACGATGAACGCCACGCCGAGGGGAATCAGCATCCTCCCCTCCATACCCGATAGGAAGAAGAGCGGCATGAAGCTCGCCACAATGATCAGCGAGGAGTTGAAGATGGGGGTACGCACCTCGCGCGAGGCTTCGTAGACGACCTTGAGTGTCGTCTGCCGTTCTTCCGGAGGGAGTTCACGGTTATGGCGCAGACGTTTGTACACATTCTCCACATCCACTATGGCGTCGTCGACAAGGGAACCGATGGCGATGGCTATGCCGCCGAGACTCATTGTGTTGATGCTCACGCCCATAAAGTGGAGTATGATCACGGAGATGAGGATCGACATCGGGAGTGCAACCAGCGAGACGAGGGTGGTGCGGAGATTCATCAGGAAGAAGAACAGCACGATTATTACCATAGCCGCCCCTTCCAACAGCGATTCCTGGAGGTTGGTGATGGAGTTGGATATGAATTCCGACTGGGAGAAGATGCCGGTGGTAATATCCACCCCGGCTCCGAGACCCGGGCGCAGTGCCTCGAGTTCTTTTTCGATCGCTTCCGTTATGCCTATGGTGCCGGTAGCCGGCTGCTTGGTCACGGTCAGGAGTACGGCGGGATGCGTCTCTACGGAGGCCACGCCGAGACGCGGCGACTTCGAGCCTTCGCGCACGGTGGCGATGTCGGCTACAGTGACTATGCCTGTTTCATCCGCGCGGATCACGGAGCGTGCTATCTCGGCCGGATCGGAGGTGTTGTTGTCTCCTTTGATGATGTATTCGTTGCCGTACTGGTAGAGTACTCCGCCGGCGGCGTTGTCGTTGACGGCCTCGAGGGCGTCCGTCACTTCTCCGAGGGTCACGTTATGGAATTTCATCTTGTCGGGCGACAGAAGTACCTGAAATTCCTGCTCATCGCCCCCGATGACCGACACTGACGATACTCCGGCAACCGAGAGCAGCCGCGGGCGGATTACCCGGTCGGCCATCGTGCGCAGCCGAAGCATCGGTATGGAGTCGGAAGTGAGCCCGATAATCATTATCTCTCCGAGAATCGACGATTGCGGCCCGAGAGCGGGAGCCTTTACACCCGGCGGAAGCTCCTGCTCCACAGCGACCAGTTTTTCCGATACGGTCTGACGGGCACGGTATATGTCGGTTCCCCAGTCGAATTCGGCCCATACCACCGAGAAACCCGGTGCGGATGTGGAGCGTACGCGTCTTACCCCGGTAGAGCCGTTGATGGCCGTTTCTATCGGGAATGTCACGAGTTTCTCCACCTCCTCGGGCGCGAGTCCGGGAGCCTCGGTCATCACCACGACCGTTGGGGCGTTCAGATCGGGGAATATGTCTATTTCCGTACGCAGGAGCGCCACGCATCCCCCGGCCATGATGAGAGCCGAGAGCACAAGCACCACTATGCGGTTGTAAAGCGAGAATCTGATTATTCTGTCGAGCATCTTTCGGAAGCGTGTCTTGGGTTAAAGGGGATGGCGTTGGTGGCCGGTTCAATGTTTGTGGCCTTCGGGAACTACTCCTGAGGTTTCGGCCAGCCGCACGAATGTGGTGCCTTCGGTCACTACCTCGTCGCCTGCTTTTATTCCGGAGGTGACCTCGATATTCATGCCGTCGGACTCGCCGGTGTGTACCGGCTGTTTCCGGTATGCGCCGGGATGTTCGCGGAGATACACGAATTTCTGGCCTTGTTGTTCGGCAATGGCTTCCGCCGGAACCGTGAGCACTCCCGACCGTGATGCGCCGCGCAGGTAAACCGTGCAGTATGTGCCGCTGATGAGCGAGCCGTTGTTTTTAAGAGTGAAATATACCGGGATATATCCCCCGGAAGCTCCCGCTGTCGTCGGTACGGATGTAAGGCGTCCCCCGAAGTCGGAGATGCGGAGTGTGGCCGGTGAATAGGCGGTGCGGAAGTAAGCGTCGGTCACGGAGCCTACGAAACCGGCGTGACGTTCCGGGACGTCGGCGCGCAGACTAAGGCTGCTGTTGGATGATATGAGGGCTATCGGTTCGCCCGTGCCTACATATTGCCCCTCGCTGACGAGTACCGATGTGAGGGTGCCGGAAGCTGGGGCCGTGGCGGTGCTGGCGGCCTGTGCCGATACTGCGGTGGCGGCAGCCCGCGCTTCGTCGTAGCGGGCCTTTGCGGCATTATAGTCGCGGCGGCTCACTATCCCCTCTTCGGCCAGCGGGGTGATACGTTCGAGTTCCCGCCGGGCTGCCTCCATAGCCACACGTGCGCCCTCCGGCGCATACCCCTGTTCCATCCCTTTGGCGGAAACGGTGGCAATCCTCTGTCCGGCGCCAACCCGTTGCCCGGGTGCGACTCCGGGTGCGAAGTGCACGATTCCCGAAGTGCGTGCGGCTACGGTGGATTCATCCGACGGAAGGGGTGTGATCTGCCCCGATACCTCCAGCACGGAGGCGAAGTCGCCGGGCTGTATGCGGGTCGTCTTCACTCCGAGAGCTTCGGCTCGTTCCTCTTCGAGCACGATCTCGCCGGCATGGGTCGCTTCATCGTGGCCGTCGCCGTCGGCAGTCGCTTCCGAAGCCTCGCCTGAGTGGTCGTGCTTCAGTTCGTTGTGCTCGTGACGGCAGCCGCACAACGCCAGCAGGCAGCATAATGCGACAACAGGGATATGAAGGGGGCTTTTTTTCATGATGGTAGTTTTTTATTCCGGATGCAAAGTTACGAAATATCGCGCTTACCGCCATGCCTCTCAGCATGTTTGCAACCGTGTTGCAGGGGGGGTGAAAAACAGGAACCGTCTGTCGTAAAAACGTACGACAGACGGCTCCTGTTCTGTTATATGTCTGGCGACAGGTTATCGGCCGGAGTTGGCGATAAGTTCGGTGATCCGCTTGTTGTAAAGCTTCTCCTGCATGAGATCCTCGATGGTGAGATGCATGCGGTAGCGCCAGTAGTGGGGGAACACCGCAGGTTCGTTGATCTGCTCCTTATAGGGGTTCTCG
>URZG01000137.1 GCA_900552325.1 uncultured Porphyromonadaceae bacterium
ATCCGGACGTCCGGGTGGCGTATACCTTGATATCACGACCCCGGCACTCGGGCAGGTCATGGACCATGTTGCCGCCGAGGCTCTTCTGCAACAGCCGGTTGATCTTAAACCGGCCATGGTGCCCGCACCCGAAGCTGTGGAGCGCGCGGTGAATCTGCTCGCATCTGCCAAGAAACCGGCCATCCTTATCGGCAAGGGAGCCGCTATGGCTCAGGTCGAGGATCTCCTGAAGAAACTCGTGGAGAGCACCGGTGTTCCTTACTATCCCATGTCGATGGCAAAAGGCGTCCTTCCCGACAATCATCCGCTGAGCGCGCTTTCGGTAAGATCGGCCATCATGGAGGATGCCGATGTTGTGATGCTGGTGGGTGCTCGTCTGAACTGGCTGCTCTCGCGCGGACACGGCAAGTGGAATCCGCAGGGTCAGTTCATCCAACTTGACATAGACCCGGTGGAGATCGACTCCAACCGCCACATTGCGGCGCCGGTGGTGGGTGACCTGCGTTCTTCGCTCGAGGCGATACTCGCCTCTCTCGAAGGGAAGAAGATGGCGATGGATCCCGCCTGGGTTCCCGGTCTGCAGGCCGAGAGCAAGGAGAAGAACGCCAAGTTCGCCCAGCGTCTGGCCGATGCCGTCACGGCACAGCCGATGAACCACTGGAGCGCTCTTTCGGCAGCAAAGAAGGTTCTCGAAGCCAATCCCGATGTTATCCTGGTGAACGAGGGCGCCAATACTCTCGACGATACCCGCGACACCATAGATATGGCTCTGCCGCGCCACCGTATCGACTGCGCCACATGGGCCATCATGGGTATGGGCATGGGTTCGGCCATCGGCGCCGCCGTGGCCACCGGCAAGTCGGTCGTCGCTATCGAAGGTGATTCCGCTTTCGGATTCTCAGGTATGGATTTCTCCACGATATGCCGGTTCAAGCTCCCCGTCACTGTCTGCGTGTTCAACAACGGCGGTATCTATAACGGTATCGGCGTGCCGCTTGACAAGACTACCGACCCGGCGCCTACCACGCTTGACATCAATGCCCGTTACGACAAACTCGGCGAGGCTTTCGGTGCCAAGACCTATTATGTCACTACCCCCGCCGAATATGAAGCCGCCCTTACCGAGGCCATCGCTTCAAATGCACCTGCGCTGATCGATGTACGTCTTGCAGCAGACTCCGGCAAGGAGAGCGGCCACATCGGTTATCTTAATCCTACCCCTCTTGTAGATATTACTGTCTGATATAGGGACTTCTTCCGGCCCCATGCAGAAGGGTGTATCAAAATTGCCTGATCTTATCGAATTGTGCGGACGCTCCACGGAGCGTCCCTACAGCAAAAACCGTTTTAGGTAATTTTGGTACACCCACCGGCACAAGGGGCATTTCAACTGTTTTTATTTATTCACCCCCTGTTAACAAGTTATGGAACATATAATTCTATATGCCATCGTCCCTATTATCGTGGTGATGATCGCCGGTTATATTTCCGGTAAGAAAGGGATTTTTTCGGCAAAGGACGGTAAGGCGTTCAACAAGGTTGTGCTCGACTATGCATTGCCTGCGGCGCTGTTCGTCTCTATTGTCGATGCCAGCCGCGAGATGCTTGTGAAGGATATCAAGCTCTCCCTTATCTCGCTGGTGGTGATCATGGCTTGCTTCATGATCGTGTATTTCATCTATGCCAAGTGCTTCAAGGGCAATAACGGAGCCGACGGCGCCATCATGGCGTTGGTCAACGGTTCGCCTACGATCGGCTTCCTGGGCTTCGCCGTGCTGGAGCCTATTTTCGGCACAACCCCTTACGTTGCCCTGGTGGTGGCTATCGTCGGTATAGTTGTCAATGCGGTAGGTATCCCTGTAGGACTGTCGCTGCTTAACAACTCGCTCAACAAGACGAAGCCTCTTGCCGCCGGCCAGAAACGCCCGAGCGCATGGTCGTCGGTACTCCACGCCCTCGCGCAGCCTGTGGCATGGGCTCCTATCCTCGCCGTGATATGGGTTATTATCGGTATACCCTGGCCGGCATGGCTCTCACCCTCGTTCGACCTTATCAAAGGTGCCAACGCCTCGATGGCAGTATTCGCTGCCGGTATCACCCTTTCGGCGTTCAAGATCACTATCAACTGGCAGGCCATCCTCGGCTGTATCCTCAAAATGGTGATGATGCCTGCAGTCCTCCTTATCGTAGGTCTGATATTCCACATGGAGCTGGAGAACCTCAAGATGCTGGTTATCGCCGGCGCTCTTCCCCCTGCTTTCTCGGGTATTATCATCGCCAACCAGTATGATACCTATGTATCCACCTCGACCTCCTCGCTGGCATTGAGTGTGATACTTTTCATCGGTTTCTGCCCGCTGTGGCTGTGGCTCACCGATCTGTGCTTTAAACTCTTCTGATATTGAAACCGTTATAAAAGTACGGCGGAGACGGACCGCGGATGCGATTCTCACCGCCGTACTTTTGTATTATTTTCAGCTATTTTCCTGATATGAAGACAATAATGGACGGTTGCACCGCCGCGACATACGTGGCGTATGCGATGAGCGACGTGGCCACGATCTACCCAATCACCCCAATAGCATCGATGGGGCAGACGGCCCGACAATGGGGGATGCAGGGACGCCTCAATTACGCAGGCCAGTGCATGAAGGTCGAGGAGATGGAGAGTGAGCTGGGCGCGGCGGGAGCCACACACGGCGCACTTGCCGCCGGTGCCCTTGCCACTACTTTCACCAACTCCCAGGGGCTCCTGCTGATGATCCCCAACATGTACAAAATTTCAGGCAACCGGCTTCCGGCTGTGTTTCATGTGGGAACGCGGTCGCTGGCCACTCATGCGTTGAGTATCTTCGGCGACCATCAGGATATAATGGCGGCCAGGGCCACCGGTTTCGCCTTCCTCGGCTCATGTTCGGTGCAGGAGACGATGGATCTCGCTGTCGTGGCTCATCTGGCCGCCCTTGAGGGGAGTATGCCGGTGTGTCATTTCTTTGATGGCTGGCGCACCTCCAACGAGCTGCAGACGATCGACACCATACCATACGAGGAGATTTTCAGGCTGATTGACAGGGATGCGATAAAACGTTTCCGTGCCGAGGCGCTCAATCCCGAACATCCGTCGCTGGCCGGTTCGTGTCAGAACCCTGATGTGTATTTCCAGAATACCGAGGCGGCAAACCGGTATTATACCTCCTTCCCGGCCATAGTGCAGAAACAGATGGATAGGGTAGGTGAGGTTACCGGACGTCGTTACCGGCTGTTCGAATACACCGGCGCGCCCGACGCCGACGCAGTGGTAGTGGCGATGGGCTCGGCCTGCGAGGTTCTGGCGCAGACGGCGGCATGCCTTAATGCGGAAGGTTATAAGGTCGGTGTGGTGACGGTGCGTCTTTTCCGTCCGTTCGCGGCTGAATACCTGCTGGAGGCAATCCCCTCTACCGCACGGACGGTAGCGGTTCTCGACCGGACCAAAGAGCCGGGGGCAGGGGGTGAGCCCCTTTTCAAGGATGTGGCTACAGCCGTGGCGCTTTCATCACGTGCGGGCGCATTGCGGGTAATCGGAGGCCGCTATGGTCTCGGAAGCAAGGATTTCAATCCGGCTATGGCGAAGGCGGTGTTCGACAACACGCTCGCTGCCGAGCCGAAACGTGAATTTACAGTGGGGATTACGGATGATGTCACTCATCTTTCTTTGCCTGTAGGAGCCGATCTCTCCTGTACACCTCCCGAACTCTTTCAGGCGGTGTTCTATGGTATGGGATCCGACGGCACCGTAGGCGCCGCGAAGCAGGCCGCGCAGATTCTCGGCGGTGCCGACGGATTTTTCTCGCAGGCGTTCTTTTCATATTCGGCAAAAAAATCAGGCGGCTATACTGTTTCGGAACTGCGTGTCGGCCGTCAGCCGGTGAAAGCGGCCTACCGTATCACCGAGGCCGACTACGTTTGCTGCAACAAGGATACTTATGTGAATAAGTTCGCTTTGGCCGAACATCTTCGTCTGGGAGGCACATTCGTGCTCAATGCCGCATGGAGCGCCGATGTCCTTGACAGGAAGTTTCCGGCATCGCTCAAACGCGCTCTCGCAGCTAAAAAGGCTTCGCTGTACATCGTCGATGCGCAGAGTATAGCGCGTAAATATGGCCTGGGGGTGAGAGTAAACACCATCATGGAGGCGGTGTTCTATAAACTGTCTGGTATCATACCTTACGATGAGGCCGTCAGTCGCCTCAAGGAGGAGATTTCAAAAGTTTACCTTCATGAAGGGGGCGATATGGTGAAACGCAATCTTATGGCTATAGAGGAGGCGGTGAACGCGGCTGTGGCCGTTCCTGTGCCTGCCGGTTGGGCTGACGCCACTACCCCCGCAGATTCACCGTATGCCCCGCGACTGGCTGGAAAAGACACACCCCTCGCCTCGTTTGTCCGCAAAGTGGCCGGTCCGTGTCTGGCGTTGGAAGGAAATATCCTGCCGGTGTCGATGTTCCGTGCCGACGGGCGCATGCCTATGGGCACCACCGCGTTCGAGAAGCGGGGTATAGCGCTGGCAGTTCCCAAGTGGGATCCGGCCAAATGTGTGCAGTGCACCGAGTGTTCGTTCGTATGCCCGCATGCCGCCATACGTCCCTATCTCCTTTCCGACGAGGAACTGGCCGGAGCCCCGCAGGGTGTGGAGACTATTCCTTTCAAAGAGGGAAAAGTCAGCGGGCTGCATTACCGTATTCAGCCTTTCACGCTCGATTGCACAGGGTGTGGTTCATGTGCGGTAATCTGCCCGGGAAAGGCCCTTACAATGACGCCCATCGACGAGATGAAAGCCTCGCAGGCTCCTGGGCTGGAATACTGCACGGAGAAAGTGACGTTGAAAATCGCCGGACTTCCCCGTTTTACGATCAACGGCTCGCAGATGCACCGTCCGCTCATGGAATTCTCCGGAGCCTGCGCCGGATGCGGCCAGACCCCCTACGTGAAGCTGTTGACCCAGCTTTTCGGCGAACGGATGATTATCGCCAATGCCACGGGTTGCTCATCGGTGTGGGGTGCCAACTTCCCAAGCAACGCATACTGTGCCCTCGACGACGGAAGAGGCCCGGCTTGGGGCAATTCTCTTTTCGAGGATAACGCGGAATACGGATACGGCATGGCCGTGACCGTGCGCCACCGGCGCGAAAGACTCAGGGATGCCGCACGCAGACTTACCGCCTCACCGGATGCGACTGTCGCCTCCGCAGCTTCGGCATGGCTTGATGCTTTTGACGATCCTGAAGCGTCGCGCGAGAAAGGGCTGGCGCTTTCCGCCGCACTTCGTGGGGCTGCCGGATTGTCTCCTGATCTTCAGAATGTCGCCCAAGTGATAACTGACGGCGAGGATATGCTCGGAAAGAAATCGGTATGGGCTGTGGGGGGCGACGGCTGGGCCTACGATATAGGTTTCGCCGGTCTTGATCATGTACTTGCCTCGGGTGAGAATATCAACCTTCTGGTGCTTGATACGGAGTGCTACTCCAACACCGGCGGTCAGTCCTCCAAGGCCACCCCCCTCGGCGCGGTAACGAAATATACACCCGATGGAAAACGGACTTATAAAAAGAACCTGCCGCAGATGATGATGCAGTACGGCAACGTATATGTGGCGTCGGTGGCTCTCGGTGCCAGTTTCCAACAGGCTGTCGACGCGTTGCGCGAGGCCGAGGCCTATCCCGGTCCGTCGCTGGTGGTGTGCTATTGTCCCTGTATCGCCCACGGCATCCGTGCCGGCATGGGTACTACCATTGTGGAAGAACGGCGTGCCGTGGCTTGCGGTTACTGGCCTCTTTTCCGTTACAACCCGTCGCTGATCGAAAGCGGTCTTGATCCTTACATCGAGGATGCGATCGACAAAAATATACAAATCAACGGCTTGCCGGCAGAAAGCTCGCCTTCCATCCGGGAGGACGCCGATTCTGCCGCCGCCTCGCTCGGCCCCTGGAACAAGGTCAATGATGAGAACGCCCCGCTGACCATCGACGCTCCGGGCGACACCTCTCGCCTTGATAATTATCTTGACGGTGAGGACCGCTATGCCGACCTGCGTATGGTGGCACCTGATGAGGTGACGCCGCTCCGTGCCGACATGGCGCGCCATCTTGACCGTGAACTTTCGTTGCTTGACAATTCCCCCTTGCGGCGCAGTGAAAAGACACCGGGCGCCTGACCCGCGTCCCATTCCGCTGTTCTATATTCTGGCACTTCAGTAGTGTTTGTGATTCCTCA
>URZG01000138.1 GCA_900552325.1 uncultured Porphyromonadaceae bacterium
TCGCCGCCGGAGAGCACACCGATCTTCTTTTCCTGGTCGGCACCGGCGAAGTTGAACTTCGACAGGTAGGCGCGGGCGTTGACATCGCGGCCTCCCATACGGAAGCTCTCGGTGCCCTGCGAGATTACCTGATATACGGAATGATCGGGCACCAGATCGTGGTGACGCTGGTCAACGTAGGCTATCTTCACGGTCTCGCCCACTTCGAAGCTGCCGGCATCGGGTTTCTCCTGTTCCATGATGAGGCGGAAGAGGGTGGTTTTGCCGGCGCCGTTGGGTCCGATAACCCCCACAATGCCGTTTGGCGGCAGCGAGAACTCCAGATCGTCGAAAAGGAGTTTCTTGCCGAAAGCTTTCTTGAGTCCGTGGGCCTCGATCACCTTGTTGCCCAGGCGCGGGCCGTTGGGGATGAAGATCTCCAGTTTCTCCTCGCGCTCTTTCTGGTCCTGGTTGAGCAGGCGGTCGTAGGACGACAGACGCGCCTTGCCTTTTGCCTGGCGCGCTTTCGGAGCCATGCGTACCCATTCGAGCTCGCGCTCGAGGGTCTTGCGGCGCTTGGAAGCCTGCTTCTCCTCCTGTGCCATGCGCTTGGTCTTCTGGTCGAGCCACGAGGAGTAGTTACCCTTCCAGGGTATCCCTTCGCCGCGGTCGAGCTCGAGAATCCATCCGGCCACATGGTCGAGGAAGTAACGGTCGTGGGTAATGGCGATTACCGTGCCGGGATACTGCTGGAGGTGCTGCTCGAGCCAGTCGATACTCTCGGCGTCGAGGTGGTTGGTGGGCTCGTCGAGCAGAAGGACGTCAGGCTGCTGGAGCAGGAGGCGGCAGAGGGCCACGCGGCGGCGTTCGCCACCGGAGAGGGTGTCGACCACCTGATCGTCGGGCGGACACTGGAGGGCGTCCATCGCGCGCTCCAGCTTTGAGTCGATATTCCATGCGTCGGCGGCGTCGAGCGCATCCTGCAGCTCGGCCTGGCGCTGGATCAGGCGGTCCATCTTGTCGGGATCCTCCAGAACGTCGGGGTCAGCGAAAGCTGCGTTGACCTGGTCGAACTCGGCGAGGAGATCCATTATGGGCTTGACGCCTTCGCGCACGATCTCGATGACGGTCTTTCCGGGCTCGAGGTGCGGCTCCTGTTCGAGGTAGCCCACGGAATAACCGGGCGAAAATACCACTTCGCCCTGGTAATCCTTGTCGATTCCGGCTATTATTTTCAGCAGGGAAGATTTACCCGAGCCGTTGAGACCGATGATGCCGATCTTGGCGCCATAGAAGAAAGAGAGATAGATGTTCTTGAGAACCTGCTTCTGGGGAGGGTAGGTTTTGGATACACCTACCATCGAGAAGATAATTTTTTTATCGTCAGCCATTATTGAAGTTGTGAATTATGGTTGGGATTGTTAGCGTCCTTTGGGCTTGCGTGCCACGCGGCAGGGATATTCGCAGCGGATCTTGCCGTTTACGATGTTGTTGAGTTTGCCGCGGATGAACTGCTTGCGCAGCGGCGAGATGTGGTCGATGTACATGTGGCCGTAGAGATGGTCGACCTCGTGCTGCACGATACGCGACAGGTAGCCCTGCATCTCCTCTTCGTGTGGCTGGAAATTCTCGTCGAGCCAGCGCAGGCGGATATGTTCAACGCGTTTCACCGCCTCGGAGATGCCGGGAAGGCTGAGGCATCCCTCGTTGCGCGACACCGGATCGCCGTCGAGCACCTCTATCTCCGGGTTGATGAGCACCATCTTGCGCCCCTTACATTCAGGAAAGTCCTCGCCGAGCACATCGGCGTCGATTACCACCAGGCGTTCGGAAAGACCGACCTGCGGAGCCGCCAGGCCCACCCCTTCGGAGTGGTACATGGTCTCGTACATGTCGGCGATGAGTTTCTCGAGACCCTCGCGCTGAGGGGTTATGTCGGAGGCTGTCTCCCTGAGCACGGGGCAGCCGTAAAGATATACCGGAAGTTTCATTTTCTTTCTTGTTTTCAAGGTGCAAATTTACGCATTTTCCGCGTAATTACCTAACAGGCTCCCCCTGCGAGATAGTCGTTGAGGATTATGGCGGCCGACACGCGGTCGACTGTGGCACGGTCGGCGCGGGCTTTGCGGCGCAGGCCGCCGTCGAGCATGGCGCGGTGGGCCAGCACTGAGGTGAAGCGTTCGTCGGAGAATACTATCGGAATCTCCATGCCCTTGTCCGATAGAGCCTTGCGCAGCCGTCCTATCGCGGGGAGCAGCCAGCGGTTCGATTCAGAGAGCTCCCCGCGCATGGTGGTGGGTTTGCCCACGACGATACGCTCCACCTCTTCAGCCCCGCAGTAAGTGAGGATGAAGTCGGTGAGGCGCGGTGTCTCTACCGTCTCTAGAGGGTTGGCGACAATTTTCATCGGGTCGGTCACGGCTATGCCGCAACGTTTCCGGCCGAAGTCAATGGCTAATATTCTTCCCATAACGGGTACAAAATTACAAAGATTAGGCGGCTTTATAAAAACTTCTGCCTCTCCGGATTGTTATAAATACTAAAAATCATTCATCTATTTATTATGAGCAAAGACAATTCACGCCAAGATCCGACCGATTCTTTCAGAGACAATGCCATAGAGCGCGACAAGCGTTACGAGGCTCGCCGCCGGCGCCGCAAAACATCCGTATGGATGCTTTTCGGAGTAGGTGTTCTCATACTTCTGCTATTGGTCTGGCTGACAATCGCCGACTTCTGGGGCGACACGGATGTGGCAGCCGATTTTATCAATCTCTGTTTATGATATGCGATATCGCCAGCCCGGCGAGATTCATGCCGAAAGTGGCGGTGATATGGCAAAGAGAGCCGTTCACCGCCACTTTGCCGTAAGTCATGGTGCCGTCAGGCGCCGTGGAGGCGCCGAGGTTCTTCATGGCCGGTTCGTCGGAGTAGACGCATTTTATCTTGCGCCGCGGACGCACTCCCTGGCGGCGGAAACGGGAGCGCAAAGCCGCCGCAAGGGGGCAACCTTTCACTTTCCAGAACTCCGCGACAGCCACCCGCGAGGCATCCATGCGCAGGGCGGCTCCCATCGACGAAGCCACCCCGGGGCGGCGTGCGCCAGCTGCGTTGAGCAGCAGCAGCGCTTTGTCGGCAAGTGAGTCGATGGCATCGATAACGAAATCATACTTTTCGAGGTCGAAACTGTCGGCGGTCGCGGCCGTGTATCTGCCGTTGACAAGTTCAAGGTCTGCTTCGGGGTTGATTTCACGCAGGCGCCGCGCCATCGCCTCGACCTTTATTTCACCGACAGTGAGCGCCGTTGCCTCGCACTGGCGGTTGATATTGGTTTCAGCCACCGTATCGGCGTCGACAAGAGTGAGATGCCCCACACCTGTGCGCACCAGCGCCTCGGCCGCCCATGAGCCCACGCCCCCTACGCCGAAAATTATCACCCTGGCCCGGCGCAGCCGTTCCATCCCTTCGGCACCCGTAAGCCGTTCCGTCCTATCAAATCTCCTGCTTTCCACTATTCTATAACTTTATTTGCCGGTCTTTCTGAAATTTGTTCTAGCGCGGAACATCTGCTCCTTGATGCCTCCGTTATTTATAAAATCTTGTTTTACAAGCTCAATCATTCTGTCAAGCATGGAAATAGTCTGATGAATTAGAGTCAGCATAAGATTGCAAAACTCCTCATCATTCATTTTTGGTATAAGACCAATGTAAAAAGATGAATCATTGTTGGCTGATCATACTTCTCTTAGTCGCTTGCCTCTGGTATGATTGAGCCCCCACACTGTAATATTGCGGGTTCGCATGAAATCCTCATAGTCATTCAGCAATTCATGCAAAGAACCACGTGCAACGCCATAAAGTTTAATCTCCATTTCAGCTGAACATGCGGCATCCGATCTCCCTTCCACAATATTTTGTTTTCCGGACCGTGCGGCCTGAAGCATCTGGTCGTATGTACGGTCGGATTTTACGATGTGACCTTGCAAAAAGTGATATGTAAGGTCGTAAACAGCCTCCGCCTTTCGGAAGACTCGGAGATTGCGGTAACTTGTTTTCGGCATGGCAAAATCGGTGGGGTTCATCGTTATTTGGAATAAGGGGTGGATGATTGATGGGAAGGGCTGATATCTACTTTAGCTATCATAGCTATCATAGCTATTATAGCTCCGGGGAATAGCCGGTGCAAAGTTAAGGAAAAATTGGGGGAGGGGTGTGATAGGTAACCCAAAAGTTGGTAGTCAACGGTTTTATTAGTACCTTTGTGGTGAAAAACTAATTCCCACCTTAATTTAATTCATTTCATCTATTTTTATGCGTATTGGCAGTTGTATGGCCGCATCGGCGGCCATCCTTATGGCATTTACTTCGGTGGGGGAATCATCGGCCCAGTCAAGGGTCGTCGCAGGCGCAGGCTCCTACGCTTCCGCTCCACCCTTCTACAAAGCCAAAACTACACCGGGAGGTCCCGGTTTCAACGCTACGGCGATGCTGTCGCGCGAGATTTTCGCCGATGAGCTTCCTCCGCGCAACGAGGGAGCCATACAGATTCCCGGGCGTCCGATTCCGACCAACGACTGGTGGACCGACATAATCAACAACCGTTTCAGCGGCGCCTTATGGAGCTATCCGGCTATGTTGCGTACTTCCGATGACGGAGTGCAGATCAACTGGCCGTCCTACTGGGCCGATGCCGGCAAAGAGATCAAGAGCCGCACCAACCTTACGGTTTCGGGCGAGAGGTTCCGTGCCGGAGCCGCAGTGGCCGCAGACTGGCACGACTGGGATGTGGTGTTCCGCATGCCGGCGGCGACAGGCGACGGAGAGATGCGCGTCACATCCGTTCACGGCTCCCCCTTCACATGGTTTGAATACACCGACATCACTCCCGAGGTACGTGTCGGCGCTGAAGCGTCGCTTTTCGCATCGGGAAAAGGGTGCGCCGGTGTAAAAATCGGAGATGACCTTTATGGCGTATATTTCCCAGAGGGTGCGTCGTGCGCCCTCACCGACGGCAAGCTGCAGTTCAAGGGGGATCCCCGCTGGATATCGGTGGCGCTCCTCCGCAGCGAGGCCGACCTTGCGGCTTTCGCGCCATACGCGGCCAGTGTGCCACGTGACACCCGGGTGGAATGGTCCTACGACGAATCCTCAGCCAAAATCAACACCGTGTGGACTGTGGAGTGCGACAACCTCCGCTCACCCGGCGAGTCGGCTCCCGTGCTTCAGGGCTTCCTCCCGCATGCCTACAAGTATGCGCTCGGTGGGGCCGCTTTCGGATTTATAGATGAAGAGGGCTTTACCACTCCGAGAGGCCGGATGAAACTCGCGGCTTCCCCTGCGGGAACCTTCTCCTATACCTACCGCTTCTCGGGTATGCTCCCCTCCTACGGCGCCCCGCAGGAGGGAAATGCTCCGGCCAACGCCTTCCGCAGCGAGGTGCTCGAGACTCTTATGGCCGACTATGCCTCGCGCGGCTCATTCGGCGGCGACACTTACTGGGGCGGCAAAGGACTGGTGCAGATGGCCATGAACATGAGCTTTGCAAAAGAGTCCGGTTCCACCGCCGTTTACGAGGAATCGAAGCGCCGTCTCCGCGAGGCTTTCGAGGACTGGCTCGACTATACTCCCGGCGAGGATAACCATTTCTTCCGCTACTATCCCCGCTGGGGCGCAATGCTCGGCTTCGACGTATCGTATGACTCCGACGCTTTCAACGACCATCATTTCCATTACGGCTATTTCACATACGCCGCGGCGCTGCTGTGTATGGAGGACCGCGATTTCGCCGGGAAATACGGCGAAATCCTCACCATGATAGCCAAGGACTATGCCAACTGGGACCGCGACGATGACCGTTTCCCGTTCATGCGCACCCTGGACCCCTGGTGCGGCCACTCCTGGGCCGGCGGCCTGGGCGACCATGGCAATGACAACGGCAACGGCCAGGAATCCACCTCCGAGGCCATGCAGAGCTGGGGTGGTATCTATCTCCTGGGTGTGGCTCTCGACAATAAGGAGATGCGCGACGCCGGTATCCCGCTGACTTTCTACGGCATCCGCCTCGACAGCGGCGACCTTGCATATATTTCCAAGAAAGCCCGCAAGATGCTGGATGACGCCGGATTCCCGGATGCAGTCATCTCCGCCTCCAACGATCTGGATGAATACCTGATCGACAGCCTGAAGATTCAGGGCGCTGCCATCACGTCCTGGGGTGTCGGCACAAACCTCATCACCTCCAAGG
>URZG01000139.1 GCA_900552325.1 uncultured Porphyromonadaceae bacterium
TCCCTTTTGCGTTCGAGACCGACTACCATACCCTTGACTGGATCATGCGGTTCGTGGGGGTATATACCCTGATAACCATAGGGATAGCCATCTGTGCCGTGCTCGAATACGCCTGGTGGCGCTTCAATAACTCTCAGAACAAGAGCAACCATCCGCTGAAAGGTATTCTTAATGTATGCCGGGGTGTGGTGTGGATAATAATAGCGATAGTGTCGGTTTCCATCCTCATCGACAAGTCGCCCGCCGCGCTTCTGGCCGGTCTCGGTGCCTTCGCGGCGGCACTGATGCTGATTTTCAAGGACTCCATCCTCGGATTCGTGGCCGGCATACAGCTGTCAACCAACGATATGCTCCGTGTGGGCGACTGGATCGTGGTGCCCTCCACCATAGCCAACGGCGTGGTGATAGATGTGACGCTTACAGTGGTGAAGGTACAGAACTGGGACAACACCATAGTGATGCTGCCGCCGTACACCCTCGTGTCGACTTCGTTCCAGAACTGGCGCGGCATGTCGGATTCGGGCGCACGCCTGGTGAACCGTGATATCGTTTTCGCCCAGGCCTCGATACAGCGCGCCACCCCGCAGACGGTGGAGCGTCTGGTGGCCGCTTATCCGGTGATGGAGAAGTTTGTGAGGAAACTTCAGGAACAGAAAGGCGGTGCCCGGATTTACAACGACTGGCAGCAGCCCAACGGCACGATCGACACCAATCTCGGGCTTTTCCGCATATACGTCACCTCCTATCTTCTGCAGCATCCCTGCGTGAGCCGCGACAAACCTACCGATTATATTATCGTGGCCCTTGATCCGGCTCGTGAGGACGGCCAGCCGCTGAACATAGAGTTCTTTACCAACAATACCGACTGGGCGCCGTATGAAGCCATTCTGTCGGATATTTTCGAGAATTTCGCGGTTACGGCCCGCGATTTCGGGCTTGTGATCTCCAATGCTCCCGACGGAAACCGGTTCGTTATCAGACAGGAACCGGCGCAGGTCCCCTCTTGACGGCGTCAGATGCCCGACTCGATCTCGGTAAGAGCCCGGGCGAGCTGGTCAGGGCATGAGGTGCCTCGGTTACGGCAGTCTATTCCGGCGAGCATGCCTCGCACCTCGCCTACAGTCCGTCCTTTTACCAGTGTGCAGACACCCATAGTATTGCCGGGGCAGCCGCCGAGAAACTCCACCGACTCGATGACGTTGTTGTCGGGATTATATTCTATCGTGATTTTCTTTGAGCATGTGCCCCGGGTGATATATTCCTTCTTCATGTTCTGCTGTATTTTTGCCGCAAAATTAGCAATAAATCCTGATAAATGGCACTAAAAGGGAAAAATGGCGGGGCGCAGTTAAACCTAAGGTCTTTTTTTCGTTCTTACTAACAAGACCTAAAATTAAAAGAATATGAACCGACTGATGAAATCCGTTACCGCTTTCGTAGCCGCGCTGGCTATGATCGCCGCACCTTTGGCCGAGGCACAAGGCCGCGGAAGGCAGTCGCATACTTCCGGTGCGCCTGCATCGTCGCAGAACACAAGCCGCAGACCCTCCACTCCGGGCAACGGCGCATCGCGTCCCAACCGTCCGTCAACTCCGTCGAACGGTTCCCAGAACCGTCCCGGCAACAACGGCGGCAACAACCGTCCTGTGAAGCCCGGCAACAACGGTTCCCAGAACCGTCCCGGCAACAACAATCGTCCGATGCCTCCTGGCAACGGCAGCGGCTCTAACCGGCCGGGCAATCCCGGACACGGACCCGGCGGCAACAACCGTCCCTCCCGTCCGGGTGATCACGGGCATGGACCGGGTCATGGTCGTCCCGGGCATACTGTAGGCCCCAACGACTATCGTCCGCGCCCCGGTTATCATCGGCCCCCCGCACCTCCCCGGCCACCGAGGATACCATACGGCTACCGTCATCCGGTGCCTTTCTTCGGTGTCTATCACCGGCCGGTGCCTCCCCCCTCCTGGAACCGCTATTATGCCGGTCCTACTTTCGGCACAATCCTCGGGGTGGCGCTCGGCACGACTATAGATCTGTCGCTTAACGTTTTGCTGAACGCAGGTTATACGGTTGCCAACTACGGGCCCAATGTGGTGTATCTCACCAATGTGCCGCAGATGAACCTCCTTTGGCCAAACGCCGCGATGTACTATAACAACGGCCTTCTGTGCGGCTCGCAGTTCACATATCCCTCCCCCTATTACGACATGCAGCGCTACAACCTGCTGTACGGTCAGCTGGTAGGTCAGTACGGCGCCCCCGTGGAGCAGTACAATAACGGAGGAGTGATCTCGGCCACATGGTTCGGCGCCGGCAACCGGTTCGTGACCCTGGAATTCAACAACACCGGCGGCCAGTATTACACCACACTCAGTTTCGGCAACTGACCGAAGATGTGTGGCAGGCATACAATAATTGCCGGACCAAATCAGACTGTAGGGACGCTCCGTGGAGCGTCCGCCCCGGCAGCCGGAATCAGGCATCTTTGCGGACGCTCCGTGGAGCGTCCCTACAGAAAAACGGATTCATGCAATTTGGATACGTCTGTATCAGATATAACGTTTTCAACTGTTTACAAGAGATTCTATAGGAATTATGCGCACCCGTTCGGTTGCAATTTCACTTAACGGAGCGACGCTGGCGCTGCTGGCGTTGCTCCTTGTCACGTTTGTGGCTTTCCTGGGTATGACCCTCTTCAACACCAAGGGGGAACCCCGCGAGGCGCTTGTGGCCGTTTCTATCCTCAATCAGGGCAACTGGATTCTGCCAGTGAGCTGCGGAGCCGACATACCCTATAAACCGCCGATGCTGGCATGGTGCATAGCGGCGTTGGGATGGCTCAACGGCGGTCACGTCACGGAGTTCCTGTCCCGTCTCCCCTCGGCGCTGGGCGCAACGGTGATGCTTCTGTGTTTTTTCCGGTTCTACGCCCGTCGCGGTTCGATGGCCGTGGCGGCGACCGCCACGCTGGTGGCTGCCACGACTTTCGAGCTTCACCGTGCCGCCACATCGTGCAGGGTGGATATGCTGCTGGCAGCGTTCGTGGTGCTGGCCATCCTGGCCATGTATGTTGACTGGGAAAAGAATCCCGGGCGTTGGCGTCTTTCGTTTGCCGGAATCCTGCTGATGAGCGCCGGTGTGCTCACCAAGGGACCGGTGGGGATGTTGCTTCCCTGCGGCGTGATGCTGGTCCTGCGGCTTATGAAGGGAGAACGGTTCTGGCTGGTATTCAGCTCCCTTGCCGTAAGCGGTGTGCTGGCGCTTGTGCTTCCGGCGGTGTGGTACTGGCTCGCATGGCAGCAGGGGGGCGACCGTTTTCTGGAGCTGGCTATGGAGGAGAATTTCGGGCGGTTTCTCGGCCGGATGTCGTATGAGTCGCACGAACACAGTTTCCTCTATAATTTCCAGACCCTTGCCACCGGTATCGCTCCATATACGCTCCTGCTGCTGATCTCGCTTGCGGCATGGCGCGGATTCCGCCGCCCGGAAGGGAAGGCGGCGCAGTGGTGGCGGTCGCTCCGCTCCATGCCTGCCGAAGAATTGCTGGCGGTAACGGCGTCGGTGGTGATATTCGTATTCTATTGCATACCGAAATCCAAACGGTCGGTCTATCTGCTGCCGATGTATCCCTTCGTGGCGTACGGAATAGCCGTATATATAAGGTGGATGGTCCGCAAGGCATCGGGTGTGCTGCGCGGCTACGCCGTATTCATGGCCGTGGTCGGGGTGCTCGCGTCGCTGGCCATGCTTCTGGTTATGGCCGGTGTGATATCCTCTGGAGGGAACGAGCGTCTGGAGACTTATTTCATGGAGGCTCGCGGACTCGGCGCCATGCCGATGCTGATATGCTGCATAGGGCTGGGTGGGATCCTCGGGTCGCTGCGTGTGCTGGCACGCGGCAACGGCCCCCAGGTCGTGCAGTGGATGCTGCTCGACACGCTGATGATCTACTGGGTGTTCTCCGCCGCCATACAGCCGATGGTGCTCAATCCCAAGAGTGACCGCCCGATGGCGGCCGCCGTGGAGGCTGTGGCCGCTCCTGGTGACCATATCTACGGCTTTATGTCGGCCGATATGTTGCGTTACTACACGGCAGGATTCTATACCGGCGACCGCATAGAGGCCATCACTTCCGAGGCCACCCCTCTGGCGCCAAGCGGCTGGATCCTTGCCGGCGATCACGACGCAGATTCACTTAAACGGTTTATGCCTCAGGATATTGTGCTGGAACAGGTGATGGAGTGGCCTCAGAAATCGTGTGACAACAAACTCCACACCGCGCTTTATTTTTACGAAAGGCCCGAAAATTGACTCGCGGCGAATGAACCAAATATTCGGGGCTGTCGTTAATAAAGTATAAATTACAAACCTGACTCCGGTCAGGAATCCCTGTGGGCTTCCTCCGGATCACAGACACAATTTAAAAGGAATGAAATCAAGATACAGAAACAACGACTCTCCTCAGATCCTCTCCCCTCCAGACTGATCCGAGCTCCCGTTTCTTCCGCTTTGCTTATTTCATGCGCGTCCGTCGCCGGGGATAACAATCCAATATGATACCCTAAAACGGCAGTATGATAGCAAAAAGCATTAGAAATGCCCTTCTTCCCGAGTGTGAAATAACATATTTTGCACTTTTCATTCAAAAGATTTGGTTAGATGTTAAAAATGTTTTAACTTTGCCGAGTATTGGTGCAAAGGCTCCGTTCAGTTCCTTTGATCCATGCAAACGTTTCAACATCCTATGAATTGCCAAAATCACAAGCAAAGGATTATAATTCAACTATTAAATTCAAATTTTCATGAAGAAAATTATCCTTTTCGCTGCTCTCGCCATGGGCGCAGTAGCATCGCAGGCTCAGACCACCGTTGCCGGCTCTAAGTTCTTTGACAACTGGTCGTTCACCCTCAAGGGTGGTATGGTTTCCCCTATGGAGAATGTAGGTTTCTTTAAGGCAGCCCGCGGCATCGCCGGTGCTGAACTCCGCAAGCAGATCACCCCGATCTTCGGTCTCGGTGTAGAAGGCGAGTGGAGCGTGAACACCTCCTCCTGGACCGGTCTGAAATCCGCCAACACATTTGACCATCAGTATGTAGGCGTATTCGGTACCTTCAACTTTATGAACGCCTTCGCCGGTTATACCGGTGCTCCCCGTGTATTCGAGCTCGAGGCCGTAGCCGGAACAGGCTGGCTCCACGCCTACTATCCCCACACTGTGGCTGAGGACGGCAACTCCTGGGCTACCAAGGTAGGTCTTAACTTCAACTTCAACCTCGGCGAGGCCAAGGCCTGGACCATCTCCCTCAAGCCCGCCATCCTGTGGAACATGAACCACCACGGTATCGAATCCAACGTGCTCGGTTATGCTGCCAACTACGACAGCAACAACGCAGTCGTTGAACTCGAGGCAGGTGTTACCTATCACTTCGGCAACTCCAACGGCACCCACCACTTCACCCTCGTCCGTCCCTACGACCAGGCTGAAGTTGACGCCCTCAACGCTCAGATCAACGCCCTCCGCGCCGACCTCGACGCTTGCGGCGTGAACAACGCAGCTCTCCTCGCTCAGATCGCCGACCTCCAGGCTCAGCTCGATGCCTGCAACCGTCGTCCCGCCGCTGTGGAGAAAGTTGTCAAGGACCTCAACAACATCCGCTACGTCTTCTTCAACATCAGCTCCGCCGTTATCCAGCCCAACCAGCAGCCTAACGTAGCTATGGTAGCCGACGCTATGAAGGACAACAAAGCCACCGTTACCGTTGACGGTTACGCATCGAAGGACGGTTCGCTCGCTTTCAACGAAAAACTCGCTCAGCGTCGTGCTGACGCCGTTAAGAAAGAGCTCGTTAACCGCTACGGCATCGCCGCTGACCGCATCAACGCTCAGGGCAAGGGTATCGGTGACCTCTTCAGCGAGAACGACTGGAACCGTGTTGCTGTCTGCACCGTTAACCAGTAATCATCGTCGACCGACGGGCATCAGCCCGCTGACATAAACTGAAAAAGCGGGAGCGTATCGCAAGCCGATACGCTCCCGCTTCGTCTGTTGAGACCTCCCCCCCCCTCCGGGGCGGACAAGAAGCAATGCAGCCGCGGACTTTTGTAATGGGGCGGGGCGACATTCATCATATTTATAAATATTTAACTGCATGTACGGGAACAGTAACTATTCAGCCAAAGCAAAAGTCATAAAGAGTCGCCTCGTCTTATCAGACGA
>URZG01000140.1 GCA_900552325.1 uncultured Porphyromonadaceae bacterium
CAGCTACGATATCGTCGGCTCACATTATCCCGACTATGACTTCACCGTAATACTCTCGCACTTCAAAGGACACGCTATGGGCGGTTTCGGCGGAGCGGTAAAAAACATGTCGATCGGCATCGCATCCTCCAACGGCAAGAGCTACATCCACACAGCCGGCAAAATAGAGACGACCGACGGGTTATGGCAAAACATCGCTGCGCAGGATGATTTTCTGGAATCAATGGCGGAAGCCGCCAAAGCCGTGGCCGACCATTGCGGCGACAATATCATCTACATCAGCGTAGCCAACAATCTTTCGGTGGACTGCGACTGCGATTCACATCCCGCTGACCCGCAGATGCACGACATAGGCGTGCTTGCGTCGCTCGACCCCATCGCCCTCGACAAGGCATGCACCGATTTGGTGCGTTCCTCCTCCGACCACGGCAAAGTGCATCTAATCGAACGCATCGACTCCCGCCACGGCATGCACACCCTCGATTACGGAGAACAGATCGGCCTGGGAACACAGAACTATAAACTTATCAGGCTTGACTGATGAAGAGGTCGCTCGCGTTTCCCCTCATCGCCATAACCGCATCGGCGGCAGCTTTCGGTGCCCGCAACTCCGTAGCCGACACCGATACCGTCAGAACCAGCCGCACCCTCGGCGAAGTTGTGGTGACCGGCAGCAACGATGCCGTCAGCCGCAACCTGCTCCCTTTCACGGTATCCTCCGTGGGCGCCACACAGCTCGAAGCCACCGGGTCGCCGCAGCTGCTGTCGTCGATTTCCGGAATGGTACCCGGTCTGTTCGTGTCGGAGCGCAACATCATGGGATTCGGCATAAGCAACGGCGGCTCAGGAGGTATCAAGATCCGCGGTGTGGGTGGCGAACCGACAAACGCTGTGCTCATGATGGTCGACGGACAACCTCAGTTCGCAGGCATCTACTCGCACCATGTGGCTGACTTCTACCAGGCTGAATACGTTGACCACGTGGAAGTGCTTCGCGGCCCTGCATCGGTGCTCTACGGATCAAATGCAATGGGTGGTGTGATCAACGTCATCACCAAAAACGCCCGTAAGAACGGTACCGAGACATCGCTCACCTCACAGTTGGGCTCGTACAACACGTGGCAGTCCTCCCTGACCAACACGTTGCGTTACGGCAGATTCTCTTCGCTGGTCACACTCAGCTACGACCGCTCCGACGGTGTGCGCAAGAATTTCGATTTCCGTCAGAGCGCACTCTACGCCAAAGCCGCCTACGAACTGTCAGGCAACTGGAATCTCCAGGCAGATTACTCACTGATGCAGTTTATAGGCAACGATCCTGTCTACCCTACACTCTCTAACCCTGAATCAACTGACATCTACCATCAGAACGTGATCCGCGGAGAGACATCGCTTACCGCTACCAACCGGTATGGAGCTACCGCCGGTCTTGTGCGTGTATATTACAGTTACGGCAACCACTACGTCGATGATCCGAGGCACTTCCATTCACTTGATGACAGGCTTGGCGTCATCGCCTATCAGAATTTCCACCCCTGGAAAGGAGCCGACGCCACCCTGGGCTTCGACTTCGACCGCTACACCGGGAGCATCCCCATGTCGGGAGGGAACGCTCATAAACCCGGCTCTCTTACCACTATGGAGCGCCAGGCTATTACCGAATATTCCCCCTACCTCACTTTGCAGCAGGCGCTGGCAGGCGACCGTCTCATTCTCAACGCCGGCCTTCGCGCGGCGTGCAGCGACAAATTCGGCACCGAATGGGTGCCGCAGGCCGGCGTGGCGGTCAATCTTCCGCGCGACTGGCATTTCAAGGCATCGGTCGCCAAAGGGTACCGTAACCCCTCTTTCCGCGAACTGTATCTATACCGGACGGCCAACGCCTCGCTCCATCCCGAGAGGATGATGAACTACGAGGTATCGGCCGGCCGCAGCTTCGGACGATGGGCCACCCTGGAGGTCACGGCTTTCTACAGCCGAGGGAGCGAGATGATTCAGACCGTTGACATGCATAACGTCAACACCGGACGGTTTATTAACAAGGGTATTGAATTGTCAGCCTCGTCACATCCCCTTGACTGTCTCCGCCTGTGGGCGACTTACAGCTACCTCCATTCTTCCCTCAAAAACATTACCGGCGCTCCGAGCAACCAATATTATCTTGGGGCTTCGTGGCACACCCCGGTCAAAGGACTCACCTTCGATGCCGTTCTCAAAGGTGTGGAAGGGCTGTATGTTGCTGACACGATGCCCCGACAAAGCTGGGCCACACTATCGGTGCGCCCCGCATGGCGCCCGCTCCGGTGGCTGCAGCTGTTCGCCAATTTCGATAACATCACCGACGCACACCGTATAATAAACCGCGGCTATCCCCTCCCCGGATTCACCGCAACGGGTGGATTTAAAATCACCATCTGAGCCCTTTTTTACCTCCGAAATAATAATATCAAAAATATGAATACATCATTCAGACTCAACACAGCGCTTCCGCGTGGCCTCGCAGCTATAAAAGGCACATTCCTACCTGCCATACTCTTCATCGCAGGGAATATAGTTCTACCGCAGATCGCGCACCTCGTACCGGGCGGAGGCCCCACATGGCTTCCGATCTACTTCTTCACCCTTGTCGGCGCCTGGTGCTACGGCTGGCGGGTCGGCCTCCTGACGGCTATACTTTCTCCGGTTGTCAATTCACTCCTTTTCGGGATGCCCGCAATCGCCGTCCTACCCCCCATACTGCTTAAATCAACCATACTCGCCGCCGCTGCCGCCATAGCTGCCGATCGTTGTCGCGCCACCATCGGGGCAATCGCCGCTGTGGTATTTGCCTACCAGAGCCTCGGCACCCTTGGCGAATGGGTTCTTTGCGGCTCCTTTTTTGAGGCATGTCAGGATTTCCGCATAGGTCTCCCCGGGATGCTTCTGCAGGTTGCAGGGGGGTGGTTGGCCATCCATCGTCTGCACCGATAGCATCTATCGGAAAAAACCTCAACGCGCCCCCTCGCCACCGTTGCGGCATAGAGTAATTTTGCATCGGAAATAAAAACAGGTAAAGAAGATATAAAACTATGTTCAATCCGATGTTGATATGGTATGCCGTGGCCGGCGCAGTGATACTGGCCATATTGTTCGAGTTCATTCACTATATAACTTCCGGTAAGCGCCGGAACGCGCATGCGGCACATGGCCGACACCCCCGCGCACACCATCTTATCGGCGCATACAAGGAGCGTGACCTTTTCTTCATCCCCGGCGACCTTCGCTATAACGATCAGGACGATGACTTCGACGATTTCTGATTGCCCGGGCAGTTCCCTGGCCGACGCCGGGGAATTCCTGGCCGAATATACGGCGTGGCTTCTGGGCTGCGGCGCCACATGCATCCGTATCGAAAAAAACGTAGGACGCATCGCCGCAGCCTGGGGGTTGCACTGCGATCTGACAGTCATGCCGCGCCAGATCACCATCGTGCTTTCGGGGGGAACTGAAAACTGCAGCGAACGTATTTTCACCTCCCGCATAAAACCGTGCGGGATAAACTTCGATATAAACAGCAATCTCAGCCGCCTGAGCTGGAATGTGGCCGACCGCAGGTTACCCGTAACCCGCGCCGCCGAACTGCTCCACGGCGCGGTGAGCCGACGATACTGCAATACCCTCACGGGGTTAATGCTGGTCAGCCTCGCCAACGCTTCGTTCTGCCGCCTTTTCGGTGGTGACGCCGCGGCAATGCTCACCGTATTTATCGCCACCCTGGCAGGTTACTCGGTGAAAGGTATTCTCCTCCATCACCACGCTGATGTAAGACTCACATTTTTCATCTGCTCTTTCATCTCCGCGGCGCTGGCATATGGCGCCACCCTCTTCCGTTGGGGCGCCACACCCGATGTGGCGCTTGCCACATCAGTGCTTTATCTCATCCCCGGAGTTCCCTACATCAACGCCGCAAGCGACCTCATCGGGCGCCACTATCTCTGCTCGCTGAGCCGCTTCGCCGACGCCTGCGTGCTCACCGCCTGCCTCTCGGCAGGGTTGTGCCTGGCCATAAAATTATTGGGTATCGAATGGTTCTGATCATACACTGAAAGCATGGACACGACATTTTTTCTACACATGGCCGAGGACGCGCTCTTCGCAGCGATAGCGGCGATCGGTTTCTCCACCATCAGCCACACTCCACGGCGCGCGTGGGGGGCCGCCGCACTCGCCGCCGCAGTGGCTCACTCCCTGCGCTTCCTTCTGATGTCGCCCACCGCAGGAGCGATGGGGATTACAGGAGCCAGCACACTGGCAGCTTTCGCCGGCGGAATGGCAGCGGTGGCAATGGCGCCGGTGGTGAAAGTCCCCGCCGAGGCATGCCTTTTCCCGGCGTTGCTACCGATGATACCGGGCATGTATGCCTACCGCTCCGTAGAGGCTCTCCTGGGATGCATCTCCTCTCAGGCCGAAGGTGAGTTCAGCCACTGGCTCTACCTGCTTGACTTCAACCTTTTCACCTGCGTGGCCGTTGTATTGGGTATGGTGCTGGGAGCAAACCTCCCGATCTTCATGCTCAAGAGGATTTCGTTCCGCGCCACCCGATGATTCCCGCCTAATGATCAGCACAGTAATATAACTATGGAACTACGACAGCTCCGATATTTCGCCGAGGCCGCCAGACTTCTCAGCTTTTCCGAGGCCGCGCGCTCCCTATGCATAGCCCAAAGCACCCTCTCGCAACAGATACGTCAGCTCGAGGACGAGCTCGGGGTGCAGCTGTTCGACCGCCAGACACACTCCATAGCCCTCACCGAGGCAGGGCGTGAAGTGCTCCCCTGCGCGCTTCGTACCATCTGCGAGGCCGATACCTGCCGCGCACGTGTGGCCGACCTGGCCTCGCTCGCAGGGGGCGAGCTCAATATCGGCGTAACTTATTCGTTCAGCCCCATTCTCACGGAGACCCTCGTGGAGTTCACCCGTTCCTACCCGGGGGTAAAACTCAATGTATTCTATAAACCGATGGCCGAGCTGATGGCGATGCTGCGAGAACGGCGCGTGGATTTCGTGCTCGCCTTCCGTCCCTCCGAACGGATGGACGACATCGAATCGCATGTGCTTTTCGACAACCACCTTTCCGTTATCCTGCGTCAGGGGCACCCTCTGACCGACCGCCCGGCCCTCGCGCCAGCCGATCTCTCCGCCTTCAGCCTCGCCCTCCCCTGCCCCGGACTCCAGGCCCGCAACGCCCTCGACGGCTGCCTGGCCATCTCAGGCGCCTCGCTCCAGCCTCCCCGCGTGGAGCTAAACGAGGTCAACATACTCCTTGAACTGGTTAAACGGAGCGATATGATCACCATCCTCTCCGAGGCCACGGTCTATAACCAGTCGGGCGTGCGCGCCATCCCCCTGTCGCTCCCCGGAAGCCAAATGGAGGGGTGCGTGCACATGCTGCGCAGCGCTTACCGTAAAAAGTCAGCCCTCACTTTCATCACCCTCCTCAAGGACTCCCCTGCCGTCAGCGCCCGCCGCCACAACTGGTTCACCTGATTCCATCGGTTCTATCCTTTTCCTCCTTGATTATCAGGAGAGCGTCGCCGGGGAGAAGGCGCTTTTTACCGTCGGGTACGATGTAACGCCCGCGGCGGCGGATCATCATCACCAGCCCCCCTTCGGGCAGACGTATGCTCCGGAGGGTATCGCCGTTTTCCAGATCCTCAGGAGCGAGCACCATCGTATGCAGCGATGTAGGGTGCTCGTCGGCGAGTTCCACACCGAAATCATCTTCACCGGGAGGAGTATCGTCAATCAACCGCAACCGCTTTGCCGCGCCGATCACAGTGGTGCCCTGAAGTATCAGCGAAAGGAGAGTGACGAAAAACACGATGTTGAAGATCTGCGAGGCTCCCGGCACATCGGCGATCACGGGATATGTAGCGAAAATTATCGGCACGGCACCGCGCAGTCCCACCCACGACACGAACAGACGGGAGCGCCAACCGATACGCCTGAACGGGAGCAGGCACAGCAGCACACTCAACGGGCGGCCTGCAACGATCATGAAGAGTCCGATGATGAACGACACGGCCGCCACCTGCATCATCTCGTGAGGGTTCACCAGTAGTCCCAGCATAAGAAAGACCACGATCTGCGCCAGCCACGTCATGCCGTCCATAAACTTCCCGATACTCCGTTTAAGGGGGAAGCGGC
>URZG01000141.1 GCA_900552325.1 uncultured Porphyromonadaceae bacterium
GAGCCGTAATGGCGCCGCAGACGTTCCACTTCACCGAAATAATGCGGCACCTGTTCGCGCTGCATATTGCATGGCGACTCTACCGCCAGAGGTGAATGTGGCGAGAACCCGAGGTGAGTGAACCCCAGCCGGACCGCCTCGCGCACGAAATCCTCCATTGACGCGCGCCCGTCGCAGAACTGGGTATGAGTGTGAAGATTGTAACGCCGGCTTCCGCCGAGCTCTTTCTGAATATCCATGATTCCTGATATGAGTTTCAACAGGCCGGAAAGCCTGCATGAATAGAACGTTTAAGACTCGGCCGATGTTTGCACGCCGCGCGAGCGGAGTGACCGCACCCACGAACCGAACATGGCGAGCATTATCACCGCCACGCCTGCGCCTATGCCGACAGCGAGAGTGTAATCCAGCCCGAAACCTTCAGGCGACCGCGCGAAAAGGATATAGCTGACGCACACTACCGTCATGAAGAGCGCGGGCACAAGGGAGATGAGATAGAATTTGCCGTGGCGCGCGAGATATACCGTTACCGCCCAAAGGGTGAAGACCGAGAGGGTCTGGTTGCTCCAGGCGAAATAACGCCACAACACATTGAAATCTATAAGCATCAGCGCGAAGGTCACGCCGAATATAGGCAGACACAGCGCGGCTCTTTTCCATGCCTTTTTCTGGGGGAAACCGGTCATGTCGGCCACTATCAGACGTGCCGACCGCAGAGCGGTATCTCCCGTGGTTATAGGCGCGGCCACCACACCGATTATTGCGAGCACGCCGCCCACTGCACCGAGCCAGCCGATAGATATGTCATGAACCAGCGATCCTGCGGAATGGCCTTCCGTCCCCATATATTCCTGCAACCCTTCATAACCGCCGGTAAAGGCAATCGCCGCGGCAGCCCATATCAGAGCCACAATCCCTTCCGCCACCATAGCGCCGTAGAATACCGGACGTGCCAGACGCTCGTTCTTGAGGCACCGCGCCATCATGGGCGACTGCGTGGCGTGAAAGCCGGATATGGCGCCGCAGGCGATGGAAACGAACATCATCGGGAATATCGGCTGCGAGGAACCGTCAGGCTTGCGGTTGTACAGTCCGTCGGCAAAGCCGTCAGGGATTGTCACATCACCGAAAAGGAGTGTACACAGAAGCGCCACGGCCATAAACAGAAGGGCGCCCCCGAAAAGGGGATACAGGTTGCCGATGAGTTTGTCAACCGGCAGCATGGTGGCCAGGATGTAGTAGATGAATATCGCCACCGCCCAGAAACGGGCGTCCATCCAGTCGGGCGTCATGGAGGCGATAAGCCCCGACGGGGTGACGACAAACACCGCCCCCACAAGAATCAGGAGCAGGATGGAGAATATCCTCATGACCTGGCGCACGGTCATGCCGAGTTCGTCGCCTACAATCTCCGGCAACGACGCGCCCCCTTTGCGGAGCGAAATCATCGCGGAAAGGAAATCGTGGACGGCACCGCCGAAGATCGTGCCGAGCACTATCCACAGAAACGCAGCCGGACCGAACATTATACCCATTATGGCGCCGAAAATCGGTCCCAGCCCGGCGATGTTGAGAAACTGGATCATGAACACTTTCCAGGTCGGAAGAGGAATATAATCCACTCCGTCGGGACGCTCCATGGCCGGTGTGGGCCGCGAGGGGTCGGTGCCGAAAACTTTTTCGGCAAAAAGTCCGTAGACGAAATATCCGCCTACGAGCACTGCCAATGCGATAAGAAAGGAAATCATTGCTTAAAACAGATTGGATCGGTATGAGATTAAGTTACAGGCGCCAGTTATCCGGCGGGTTATTCGGAGGCGCGGACAACCTTGTTCAGAAGGGTCGTCAGATGTGCGCGGCGCGTGTCAAGGCTTTCCTCCAGCTCACGTATCGCTGAAGCGGACGATTCATTTCCACGGGCGTATTCCAGACGCATCGCCCGGAGACGCGCCTCTTCCGCGGCATAGTCCTTCTGCGCCTCGGTATAAAGGCGCGCGGCATGGCGCGCGGCGTTGTCAGGCAACTGAGAATAAGATGTGACGAGTCCGCGGCCGGGGATATATATGCGTATACCGGATGATTCGGAATCCGCGGTTTTCGCCATACGACGCACCGCCTCAAGCAGATGCGAATAGTCATTATCCTCATGGACTGTGGCGCTTATGGGCGACAGGAGAGCTCGTGCGCGTAGATCGGGATCGTCGGCATCGACATTCACACGCATTTCCGAGGGAACGAACAGATAGACAGTAACCTTTCCGGGGATGCGGTTGCGGTCGGAAGCGAACCATCCCACTCCGGTGAACTCGTCGATCGCCATCATATAGTCGTTGAACGGCGAATTGTAGGGCATACCGAGATTTACCGGTTCCAGGAATCCGTCTTCGGTACGCCGTGCCATATATATATCGTAACCGCCAAGAGAGCTCTCGCCGTCGAAAGCGTAATAAAGGGTAATGCCGTCGGGGAGCATGAACGGGTAACTGACATCCCCTTCCTCTTCACCCATCGGATCAAGAGGCATGGCCTTATCCCATTCCCCTCCAGAAAACGCGTCGGCCTGGAAGAGCGTTATCCGCGGTTCCCCTCCGTTCTCTCCGTCAGATTCCGCGGCCCATATCTTCTGCCGTCCGCTCTGGGGGATAAAATATGTACAGCCGTCACTTTCGCTTTCCGGCTTGCCCGATAACTCGGAAGTAAACCCTATCCGGCCGCTCTCGGCTGACAGACGGTAAGCGGAAAGAAAGGCGTCGGCATCGACATTTATGGAGTCTATCACGGCGATCTTCTCGACACGGGCCATCAATCCCCTCAGTCGCTCCAGCCGCTGCCTAAGGAGTGCCGCGCGTTCGTCAACCGGGGCGGCCTTGCGCCCCCTTTTGCCTGCATTGGTGCGCGTGTATGAGTCAAGCAACTCCTCGGCACGATCGAAGCGATAGGTATCCATCGCCATTGAGGCAAGCTGCAGCAGGGCGTCGCGGTTTCCCTGACGCCTTGCCACCTCAAGGGTGGATTCGGCAAGCGCGTCCTGTCCCGTGGCCCAGGCAAGCTGCCCCAGCAGCAGACGCCCCTCGGCGTTTTTAGGCTCATTCTCAAGAAACTCTTTCAGAACCTCGATGGCCCCGGCGGTATCACCGTCCTCGGCCATCCTTCTGGCATCCTCCGGCGTGAGGTAAGCCAGCACCGACGGAACCGCCAGCGCGGCTGCGAATACAAACGAGATTACTTTCTTCATAACAGCTTCTATATATTCACGGCTTTTTCGCCGATAGGATTCAGTATGTGGAAAACAAGATCGGTCAACAGGTCGTACGGATCCTGGCGCGAGCCGTTACCCTTGGTATTGCCGTCGAACACTCTCAGCAACGAGATTATCTCGATTGCCTGCCAGGGACCGTAGCGGCGCATCCCTGCAGTAATGTCGCGTAGCTGCCCAGGCCATCTGAACCCGAGGGCCTGCATCAGCGACCGCTCCGAGCGGTCTTTGGTGTACCAGGCTATGAGCAGGTTCGAGAAATAATTGAAGAGAGTGGCACACAGCGGCTGCACGGGGTTGTTCTTGGGGTCGCCCCTAAAGTATTCAACAATGGTGAACGCCTTGACGGCATCACCTGTGGCGAGAGCGCTCACCAATTCAAAGGCGTTGTAGTCCTTGGAAATTCCGATGTTGCGCTCTATGGCCTCCGGGGTGATCATTGCTCCTTGCCCGAGACTCACGGTGAGTTTGCCCACCTCGTTGTAAAGACGCGAAAGGTCGGCTCCCACGTAGTCGCACAACATCGCCAGGGCTTTCGGCTCAATATTTAGTCCGCGGGATTTCACGAAGTCGGTCACCGCCGGACCTACAGTGCGGTCATTGAGTTTGCGCGAGAGAAAATTCACGCCGCCACCTTTGGGGAGGGCCTTGAAAAACTCTGCGCTCTTGGCCTCGGCTCCACGGAAGCAGATACACAGCACCGTGGTGTCGCTCGGCTGCGCCACATACGGCGCAAGCGCCTTCAGATAGGCGGCAGCTCCGAAACGGGGGGGCATCCCCCCCTGCGCCTCACGCAGAATCACCACCTGCCTGTCGGCCATCATCGGGTAGCGGCGGCAAGCCTCGATAACGGCAGCCGGCTCGGTCTGCGACGCATACAGCACCGTAAGATTGAAATCGCGGTCACCCTCGGGCACAGTCTCCTCTATGCATTTCGAGAGGGCGTCGATATAGAAACCCTCCTCGCCATGCAGCATATACACCGGAGCGAGCCGCCCTTTCCGGATTGCATCGGAAACCGACTGAAATGTCACTGCTTCTGCCATATCTTGTAGAAATAATCAGCCTCTAAAAGCCTCCTTAGGGCTGAATGTCGGCTGATATTCATAAAAACTTTGTAAATTTACGCAGTTTTTCCCATTTCTCCAAAGATAAAGGATTCCTTAACAAAAGTTGATTATGACGCACAACTTTCCGCGACTCAACCTGCCGCCACTGACAGCGCCCCGGATTGAAACCGGGGCTGACGGAGTGCGCCGTATCTTCGATCCCTTGCGCGGCAAGTTCGTGGCTCTCACCCCTGAGGAATGGGTGCGCAGCCACTTCACGGCATGGCTCACAGGGAGCCTCGGTTACCCTGCCGCGCTCATGGCCAACGAGGTGTCGCTGACGCTCAACGGCACGGCACGCCGATGCGACACGGTACTTTTCAACCGCGAGGGCCTCACGCCGCGCATGATCATAGAATACAAGGCCCCGCATATAGAGATCACGCAAAAGGTTTTCGACCAGATCGCGCGCTACAACATGGTGCTCCGCGCCCCCTACCTCGTAGTTTCCAACGGCCTGCGCCATTTCTGCCTCGCCGTAGACCATTCAGCCAACACAGCCCGCTTCCTGCCGGATCTCCCACCATATTCACGGCTCTGACCACAAAAAACACCGACCGGCGCACATCCTGTTTGCAGGGAATGTGCGCCGGTCGGATATTTGATGGTAGAGTTTATCAGGCAAGGAAGCCGAGGAGCACACCGGCGGCGACGGCGGAACCGATCACACCGGCTACGTTCGGGCCCATGGCGTGCATCAGCAGGTAGTTCGAGGGATCGTATTCCAGACCGAGATTGTTGGAGATACGGCTCGACATAGGCACTGCCGAAACACCTGCGTTACCGATAAGCGGGTTGATTTTCTTGCGCTCGGGAAGGAAGAGATTGAACAGCTTCACGAACAGCACACCCGAAGCGGAGGCGATGATGAAGGCCATGAAGCCGAGGGCGAAGATGAAAATCGTCTCGCGGGTAAGGAAGGTGGATGCCTGGGTGGAGGCGCCCACGGTCATACCGAGAAGGATTGTAACGATGTCGGTAAGGGAGTTGGAGGCGGTCTTTGCCAGACGGTTAGTCACGCCACACTCGCGCAGAAGGTTGCCGAAGAAGAGCATACCAAGCAGGGGGAGACCCGAGGGAACCACGAAGCAGGTAAGCAGCAGACCCACGATGGGGAAGATGATCTTCTCGCTCTGGGCCACGGCACGCGCGGGTTTCATGCGGATCACACGTTCCTTTTTGGTGGTGAGAAGTCGCATGATGGGGGGCTGGATCACAGGCACGAGTGCCATATATGAATAAGCCGACACCGCGATGGCGCCCATGAGGTTGGGGGCGAGTTTCGACGACAGGAAGATTGCCGTGGGGCCGTCGGCGCCGCCGATGATGGCGATCGCACCGGCCTGGTCGGGCATGAATCCCAGCAGAAGAGCCACCATATAGGCGCCGAAGATACCGAACTGGGCGGCAGCGCCTACCAGCATCAGTTTGGGATTTGCGATAAGGGCGGTGAAGTCGGTCATTGCACCGATGCCCAAGAAAATCAAAGATGGATACAAACCAGTTTTTACACCGATGTACAAGATATCCAACAAGCCGCCGTTTGCCATGATATGACCATAACTGTGGTAATACTGGCTGCTTTCATCCAAGAATGCACTCCAAAGTTCTGGATGATACAAGGCATTTGCGGAACTTGCACCATCGACAAAGAAGTTCGATACATTTACCAGCAAGCAGCCAAAAGCAATGCCAACCAGCAGCAGCGGTTCAAACTTTTTCACGATACCCAGATATAACAACAGGCACGCAACTGCGATCATAATCAGATTCTTCCAGCCGCCGTCCATAA
>URZG01000142.1 GCA_900552325.1 uncultured Porphyromonadaceae bacterium
GGGGCGGGATTCGTAGGCGCCGACGGAGGGGGTGGAGGTGCGGGGGGTGCCGTAGAGGTCGGTGGCAGCGGCTTCGGGGAGGGTGAGGGTGGGGTCGGCGGTGTGGAGGGCGGGGGATTCGGGCTGGAGGCGGTAGTCGAAGATGTAGTTCTCGCGCTCGGTGTAGAAGAGGGGATCCTCGCCCCAGATGGAGTTGACGAACTGGGCGTCATCTTCGCCGTTGGCCTTGAATAGGCAGCGGCGGAAGATGATGTCGACCCCTTCGATGTCACTGTCGACTTTCATCCCGTCGTTGGGTTGGGGGATGTAATGGGCCACTTCGGAGCCGTTGCCGTAGAGGATGCAGTTGGCGAATTCGGCCGAGAGGAGGGGATTCTCCTTGTCGGGGTCGTCGGCGCCCCCTGCGCCGGTATGGTCGAGGTTCACGGCGGAGCCTGCGGCGCTGAAGAGGTAGTAGTTGGCCAGAGTGCAGTGGTTGAAGCGGTGTGTGCCGCCGTAGAGGTAAACCAGGCCCGAGGAGGCGTCGGCGAGCTCGCATCCGATGGCTTCGACGGAGGAGTTGGCGGTCTCGAGGATGAATCCCTGCGAGTTGCGCACCACGGAGTTGATGAGCCGCAGCGAGGGGGTGTCGGCGGTATAGGGCACGTTGTCGACCAGGAGGCCGTAACGGGTGTTGCGGATGGAGGCGTGCTCTATGCGGTTAGCGGAGGATGTTTCGGTGAAATGTATCCCTTCCCACTGGCCCGACATGACCTCGTAGGGGATGTCAGCGGCTACGAAGCCGGTGCGGTCGCCGGTCATCTGCACGGGTGCGTCGGCGCTGCCGGCTACGTCAAGGGTGCCGTGCACTACCATACGGGCTTTGTCGTGGAAATAGAGGCGTGCTCCGGCCGGAATGGTGAGGCGCGCTCCTTTCTCCACCACGATGGAGTCGTAGACCTGGTAGGGTTTGGTAGCGGAGAGGGTGGCGTCGGAGGCGATGCGGTAATCCCCCTTGAGGCGTGTGACATCCTGGCCGTTGGCGCGCACCACTACGGTGGAGCTCACGCCGTTGACCATGAATTCCAGGTGGGCGAAACACTCCACGGGGAGGTCGCGGCCATTCTCGGGTAGAGTGGCCTCCACGAATACGAAGATGGAGTCGTTGGCACGGATATCCACGCCGGAGAAATCGCGGCCGCTCATGCCGTCGACGTTGAGGCGGAAGATGCCGTCGGGGTTATCGGTGAAGCGCACCGACTGGAGGGTGATCCCTTTGTCGTGGCGGTTGTAGACGGTGAAGCGCGCCGTGGGCGATGCCCCGAGCGTGAAGAGGTCGCCCAGGTCGACGGTGTCGGTGGAGAATACCGGCTGGTCGGCGGGGGAGGTGGTGAAGCCGTCCTCGATGCAGGATGTGAGCGCGCCCGCTGCGGCGAGGGCTCCGGCTATTATGATGAGGAGAGATCTGAGGGTTTTCATCTGCTGATTGTCCGTTTTGATGCTATTATATAACGCGCCCCGGCACTGATTATTGTGTAGGTGCCGGGGCGCGGGTTATAGCGGATTATAATTGCCTGCGGAGGCTCAGGGGAGCATCACTTTGGAGATGGACGAGCCCTGACGGCGGATGAAGATGCCGCCGGCGGGGTTCTCCACGCGGATACCCTGGAGGTTGTAGTATTCAACCGGAGCGGAGGCGTCGGCTTCGGTAGCGGAGACGGCTGTGGGGGTCTTTACGGCGATCTTGTAGTTCTGGTTGCCGTTGTTGTCCCAGTTGTTGCCGGTATTGGTCACGAAGCTGATGTACTTCACGGCCTGGGCGGGATTGTTGAAGGGGCCGATCTGTGCCTCGAGCACACCTTCGCCGTTGCGTACGAAGGGGGTGCGGGCGGCCTTGCCGTCGGAGAAGTATTCCGAGCCTTCGGGGAGGTATTCGGCGATGGGTTTCTCGTAGTCGTTCACGCCCCAGTGGAGGATCATGCCGTCCTGGCCGTTGGGGGCGGTGATGGTGATTACGTCGTTGACGGTGGGTTCGGCGGGATTCACCTTGTAGGAGCCGAGGGTGGTGACAACGTCATCGCCGCCACCGCCGCCGCCCTGGCTGCCTTTGCCGTCACCGACATAGACGTGGAGGATCATGGAGCGCGATACGTTGCCCTTGTTGTCGACAGCCTCGATATAGTAGTCGACCAGCACGTTCTCGAGACCCTTTACCTCGGCGGAGTATTCCTCGGCCTTGGCTGTGGGGAGGGGATTGGTGATAGAGGCGATGGTCTTCGGTGTCATGGCGATCTCCTGCCAGGGACCTACCTCGTCGCCACCCTCGTAGGTCTCGTTCTGATTGGAGGAGATGGGGTTGACGCCGTCCTTGTCGATGCGGTATTTGAGTTTCACCGACTTGAGTCCGGAGAGGTCATAAACGTAGCTCCACACGGTGAAGTCGGAGGAGGTGGTCATTTCCCATTCCTTCATGCCGGGGTTGTAGGGCTCGCGCTGGGGATGGTAGATGGAGGGGCCGGTCTTGTCTGTGCCGGATGCGATTATCGAGGAAACCTTCTCGAGGGCGAGGTTGGCGGCTGTGGCGGGCTTGGAGTCCCATTCCTCGGTGCCGTCCCAGTACCAGTAGCAGGAGGTCTGTCCGCACATGAGGTCGTTCCAGGCGGCTTTCACCGAAGCGTTGTCGGGAGAGATGGCCGAAGCCGTGCGCACGTGGTTGGAGGCGGCGGTGATGATGCCCCAGCTGTTGTGGTCGGGTGAGTAGGGCTCGGAAGCGCCGGGATAGGTGCCTTTGTCGCCGTTCCATTTGAGGAACTCGGGGTCGGCGCCGGCGCCCCACCATGAGCCGGATTCAACGTGGATCACATCGTCCTCCTCCGGGGGGAAGCGGTCGAGGTAATCCTGCACGGTGGTGCACTCGAAGCGGGTCGGGTTGGCCTTGAGCCAGTTCACGAAGTCCTGGAAGTTCGAGCCGTAGTAGCTGGCCGCGCCGCCGCCGTGGTTGTCGCCGTCGTGGTGGAGCACCACAAGGATGGGATGGTCGGGGTCGTTGTTGTATGCCTCGAGCTGGCTGATGCACTTCTCGTACTGGAGTGCGCCGAAGCCTCCGCGGCCGTCCTCGTTACCGTAGACGAGCGAAGTGGGCACGGCGATCATGCGGTATTCCTGGCCGGTTGTAGGATCCACATATTTCATCCAGTGGGGGCGGTGTCCCCATCCGGCGGAGATGGAGCCGGGGCAGTAAAGACCTTCGATATGTGTCCAGTCGGCGGGGTCTTCGTTGATCACGTCGGCGCGGTTGGGCTCGACGATGGATGTGCCTTTAACCCAGGGATAGTTCTTTGTGGCGCGGTCGAAATGGGAGTTGTCGACGAAAGCCCACTCTATCCCTTCGGAGGTGAGGGCGGGAATCATGTGCTCCTCGAAGGCGTTCTCCGGCGGGAATATACCTTTGGAATAGCTCATGCCGGGGAAGTTCTCGGCGAAGCACTCGCGGTGGGCGCGTATCTGGCGTGCGGCGTCCTCGGCGTCGATGAGCGCCATCAGGGGGTGGTAGTATCCGAATCCTACCATGTCGAGGCGCGGGTTGCCGAGATCGGTCTTTTTGGCAGCCATCGTCGTCCAGTTGGATTTCCAGTTGGAGAATCCTTTGCCGGCTTTCTCAAAGACGTTGATGTTCTCCACCAGCGAGCCGGAGAAGGATACCTGCGCGCCGCCCGGCAGCCCTGCGTCGATGAGTTTGTTGACCGCCTGGGAGGGCCAGTTGGTGTAGGGACCTGTGCGCGATGTGAACACTTCAAGAAGGTCATAGCTCAGCGAACCCGAGGCGTGAGTCTCGAGCACCGTTTCGCCCGGGGTATAGATGGGCTGGTGCATGTGCCACTGGAATGCGATGTAGATCTTGGGATCCTCGGCTTGTGCGGCGCATACAGATGCCAGCAGTGCCGCTCCGAGCACAATCTTTTTCATGTTGATTATAAGGTAAAGAATGAGTAAGTAAGATGTACTGCGCAAAGTTACGTTAAAAAACTGTAACGGCAAAAAAAAGATGCGGCCCCGCCGGTGTTGCCGGTCAGACTACGGGGAGGGCCGGATTGATGAATGTCAGGCGAGTGGTGGCGCGAGTTGTGGCGGTGTAGAGCCAGCGGTAGAAGTCAATGGAGCCGTAGGCTTCCGGGGGGATATAGCCCATGTCGATGAATACGGAGTCCCATTGTCCGCCCTGGGCTTTGTGGCAGGTCACGGCGTAGGCGTATTTCACCTGGAGGGCGTTGTGGTAGGGGTCGGAACGGAGGGCCTGGCGGCGTGCGGTGGCCGAGGGGTTGACAAGTCCGGCGTCGAGGATCGCCTGTTCCTCCACGGTGCGCGCCACCTGGAAGGGGAGACCGGCCGATTCCGAGGTGAGCGATTCGAGATTGAGCTTCGCCTTTAGCGATATGTCGTGGTCGGGCAACCGGAGGAGCACGTCGGCGAACTGGTAATCGTTGCGGGTCTCTATGCCGTAGATCTCTTCAACCACGGCCATCTCGCCGTTGGCGATGAAGTCGATGCCGTCAACTCCGCGGGTCCAGAAATAGTTGTTTTTGGCCAGCACAAGGCGTTCTCCGCGGCAAAGACGTTCGGTGCGGTCGTAGACAATCTGGCGCACACCTAAATTGAAATCAAGGGCGCGGCGGTTGGAGCGGGTGATGATGATTGTGCGCTCGTCGCCGAAGGTGGCGAACGAGTCGGTGAGGGTGTCCTCCAGGTCATCGCTGTCGGTGATGGCGATGTCGGGGAACGGGCGGGCGTAGAGGCGCGGTTCGGGGAGGGGGACGGCGCCCATGGCGCGTCGCTGCCAGGTGGCGTTGAAGAGTATGCCGGAACTCTCTTTCTGGCGCACGGTGCGCGTCATGGTGGCGCGGGTCACGCGCAGCCCCATGCCGCGGAGCGTGTCGGGATCCATCGCCGGCGATTCGTCGCACCCCACGGGGGGGAGCTGCGCGGTGTCGCCCACGAAGATCAGGCGGCAGTTTATCCCGGAGAAAACGTACATTATCAGATCCTCGAGGAGTCCTCCCACCCCGGTGTCGGGGTCGTTGCCGATCATCGAGGCCTCGTCGACGATGAACACCGTGTTGCTGTGAGGGTTGGGGAGCAGCCGGGCATGGAAGCGTCCGTCGGGTCCGAGTACAGGCGAGCCGTAGATCTTGCGGTGGATGGTGAAGGCGGGATGGCCGGTGAATCCGGAAAGCACCTTGGCGGCGCGTCCGGTAGAGGCCAGCAGGACGGTAGGCATCCTCACGGCGCCGAGCGAGCGCACCAGGGCGCCCATCACCGACGTCTTTCCGGTGCCCGCATATCCGTTGAGGATGAAGACCGAGTCGCTGGGCGTGAAAGCCGAGCAATAGCGCGCCAGCGCCGCCGTCAGCTTCACCTGCTGGTCGGTGGGCTCGAACGGCATCGCCTCCAGCACCATCCTCGCGAATCCCTCTACATCCATCTCGCGCGGGGGCTATTTGACGGACCACTCGAAGCCGCCGTCGCGGGTGTCCTTGACGGCGAAGCCGATGGCGGCGAGGCGGTCGCGGATGAGGTCGGAGGTGGCCCAGTCTTTTTTCTGTTTGGCCTCGGCACGGATCTGGAGAAGGAGATCCACGGCGTCGTGGTAGGGCTTCATGGCTTCGCCGGAGGCGTCGCTTTCCATGTCGGGGCGCATCCCCATGATGTCGAAGAGGAAGGTACGGAAGAGCTCGCGCAGACGCTCAATGTCGGCGGCGGTAGCCTTGGCGTGGCCGTCGTTGACGCGGTTGATTATGCTCACGGCCTCGAAGAGGTGCGAGATGGTTATGGGGGTGTTGAGGTCGTCGTCCATAGCCTCGTAGCAGGCGGCTTCCACGGCAGCGATCTCGTCGGCCACGGTGGATTCGGCTGAGGGCTTGAGGGAGTCGATGCGGCGCCATCCGGCCAGCATGCGGTCATAGGCTTTCTCGGCGTCGCGGAGGGCGTCGTTGGAGAAGTCTACGGTGGAGCGGTAGTGGGCCATGAGGATGAAGAAACGGATGGTCATCGGGGCGTAGGGCTGCTCCAGGAGGGGATGCGAGCCGGTGAAGAACTCGTCGAGAGTGATGAAGTTGCCCAGAGATTTGCCCATCTTCTGTCCGTTGATGGTGATCATG
>URZG01000143.1 GCA_900552325.1 uncultured Porphyromonadaceae bacterium
TGAACCGCTCGAAGGTATTGCCGGCTTTATCAGCAATCTCCTCGAAGAGATTCAGGGAAATATATACGACAAGGCCCTGAAACGCCGCCAGGAGATGACCCGAAATGTCGATTCCTACGAGCAGTTCAAAGAAGAGATCGAGAAGGGTGGTTTCCTGATGTGTCACTGGGACGGTACACCCGAGACGGAAGAACAGATCAAGGCCGAGACCAAAGCTACCATACGGTGCATCCCTATGGATGCTCCCGATGAGGAAGGCGTGGATATGGTTACCGGCAAACCTTCGCACCGCCGCGTGATCTTCGCACGTAACTATTGATTACGACAGTATTGATCCTATCTAAGATGTCTTGATGTCATGGACAAACGTAAACCCGTAATTGCCATTGTAGTGCCCTGTTATAACGAGGAGGCGGCATTGCCGCTCTCCGTTCCGGAACTGCTTGGCGTCCTTGACGACATGAGTGCCGAAGGGCTTGTCTCTCCGAAGAGTTTTCTGCTTCTGTGCAACGACGGGAGCCGTGACAGTACATGGCAGGTAATCAAGAACTTCCATAACGCCAACAAACGTGTTAAGGGACTCTCTCTGGCACATAACCGTGGCCATCAGTATGTGCTTCTGGCCGGACTGATGGAAGTGAGGGGCAAATGTGATGCCGCCATATCGATTGATGCCGATCTTCAGGATGATCCGCGGGCTATCGTTGATATGGTCAAGGAGTTTGTCAATGGCAAGGAGATTGTCTACGGCGTGCGTTCCTCGCGACAGACCGACACGGCTTTCAAACGCACTACAGCCCATGCCTTCTATTCCTTTCAGAAAGCGATGGGACTTGAGACGGTGTATGATCATGCCGATTACCGTCTGATGAGCGGGCGCGCGCTGGATCTGTTGTCGCAGTATGGCGAATCGAACCTGTTCCTTCGCGGAATAATCCCCCAGATAGGACTCGATACCGCTATCGTCAAATACGAACGCAATCCGCGCGTAGCCGGGGAATCGAAGTATCCGCTGTCGAAGATGTTGAGTTTCTCCATCGACGGCATAACTTCTTTCTCCGCGCGCCCGATGCGCTGGATTTTCATGACCGGCATGACGTTGCTTGTCATCGCACTGCTGGTTACGGTTTACGTATTCATATCCTATTTCTATTCCGATCATATCAGTGCCGGATGGGCTTCCATAATGCTTTCGATATGGATTCTCGGATCGCTTATACTGATTTCCATAGGTATAGTAGGGGAGTATATCGGAAAGATCTTCAATGAGGTCAAAAACAGGCCGCGTTACGCGATCCGTGATATTCTTTGGGATTGAATTGAATATCTACATACAAACGATAAAGACTCTTTACGCCTCCCCGGCGTGAAGAGTCTTTCTTTATCAGGGATGAAAATTATACGTTTGTTTATTTTTAGTTAAAATCAGGGCGAAAGCGAAATCTATTTTGTAATTTTGCACTAATCAAAACTACCTCTAAAGTAATCATAGATCATGAAACTTTTTGAACGCCTCATTGCAAGAGCCGCCGCAAACAAACGGCGTATCGTGCTTCCTGAGGGGCTCGAGCCCCGCAACCTGCAGGCTGCCGACCGTATCCTCGCCGAAGGACTCGCAGACATAATCCTCCTTGGCAATCCCGATGAAGTGCAGGCTAAAGCCCGCGAACTCGGACTCGGGAATATCGGTAACGCTATGGTTATAGACTACAAGTCGGCTGAGGCTATCGACAGATATGCGCCGTTGTTTTACGAGCTACGTAAAAAGAAAGGTATCTCCATGGAGGATGCACGCAAATTTACGGCGAACGAGCTTTACTTCGGCTGCCTGATGGTGAAAGCCGGAGATGCCGACGGCCTTGTGTCGGGAGCCATACACACTACAGGTGATGTGCTCCGTGCGGCTTTCCAGGTAATAAAGACCGCCCCCGGCATCGATACCGTATCGGGTGCTTTCCTGATGATTCTGCCGGATAATTTACCTTTTGGCGAAAACGGAATAATGGTGTTCGCCGATTGTGCCGTTGTGCCTGATCCGGATGCACGTCAGTTGGCGCAGATCGCTGTAAGTTCCGCAGAGACTGCGAAAAATGTGGCCGGAATAGAACCGCGTGTTGCCATACTTTCATTCTCCACAAAAGGTAGTGCCAAGCATGAACGCGTCGACAAAGTCATAGAGGCGACAAGAATCGCGCACGAAATGGCGCCCGGCCTCCATCTTGACGGCGAACTTCAGACCGATGCGGCTATCGTGCCCGTGGTCGCTTCACTCAAAGCTCCCCAGAGCGATATCGCAGGCAAAGCCAACGTATTGGTGTTCCCCTCTCTTGAAGTCGGCAATATCGCTTACAAACTGGTGCAGCGTCTGGCCGGCGTCGAAGCTGTCGGACCTCTGTTGCAGGGCCTTGCCGCTCCCGTAAGCGACCTGTCGCGAGGCTGCGTGGCCGACGATATTTATAAGACCATAATAATGACCGCAAATCAGGCTATCAAAGATTAAAAATACTGTCAGATCATGAATATTCTCGTTCTTAACTGCGGCAGCAGTTCTGTGAAATACAAACTCATCAATACCGCCAACGAATCCGTGCTTGCTGAAGGTGGAGTGGAAAAAATCGGACTTCCCGACGGCTTCCTGAAATATAAACTCGCCGATGGCTCCAAGGCCATCAAGGAGCTCGGACTCGTGGATCACCGCGGAGCTGTAAAAGCCGTGCTTGATATCCTCACCGACCCAGAGTTCGGCTGCATCGGCTCATATTCAGAGATCGGGGCCGTAGGTCACCGCGTGGTGCACGGTGCCGAAAAATTCTCGAAGAGTGTGCTCCTTACCGACGAGGTGATTCAGCAGGTGAAAGATTGCTATGATCTGGCTCCGCTGCACAATCCGGCCAACGTTACCGGCATCGAAGCCGTGGAGGAGATCCTTCCCGGCATCCCGCAGGTTGGAGTGTTCGATACCGCTTTCCATCAGACAATGCCGGCCAAATCGTTCATGTATGCGCTTCCCTACCGCTTCTACAAGGAGGACGGGGTGCGTCGATACGGCTTCCACGGCACCAGCCACCGTTATGTTTCGCAGCGTGTGTGCGAGATTCTCGGCGTAGACATCAATACGCAGAAGATCATCACCTGCCATGTAGGCAACGGCGGTTCCATCACTGCAGTGCTCAATGGTAAAAGCGTGGACACCTCGATGGGACTGACTCCAACCGAGGGGCTTATGATGGGTACACGCGTAGGCGACGTCGATCCAGGAGCTCTTACATTCATCATGAAGAAACACAATCTGTCGGTCGACGATCTGCAGAAAATCATAAACAAAGAGAGCGGCGTTGCCGGCGTCACGGAAATCTCGTCGGACATGCGTGAGATAGAGGCTGCAGACAAGGCCGGGAACGAACGTGCCCACCTCGCGCTTGAGATGTATGAGCAGCGAATAATCAAATATATCGGAACATACGCGGCCGAGATGGGCGGTGTGGATATCATCGTGTTCACAGGCGGTGTAGGGGAGAACCAGACCGGCGTCCGCTCGAACGTATGCCGTCCGTTGGCTTTCATGGGCGTGAAGATCAATGAGGAACTCAATGATGTTACACGCGGTACCGAAACCGTGATCTCCACTCCCGATTCACGTGTGAAGGTCGTGGTAGTTCCCACCGACGAGGAACTGATGATCGCCCGCGATACCGCGGCTCTTGTGAAGTAATTCTCCTGCCGGATGATAAGCGATTTCATATCACTTGCAGTCACCTGGACGGTTGATCCGGTTCTGTTTTCTCTCGGCCCCGTGTCGGTGAGATGGTACGGCATGATGTTTGTTGTCGGTTTCTTTATCGGCTACAAAATTATGGAGCGTATCTTCCGCCACGAAGGGGTGCCTGAGAAATGGCTCGGTATACTTCTTATCTATGTGGTGATAGCCACTATAGTGGGAGCTCGCCTTGGGCACTGCTTCTTTTACGAGTGGGATTATTTCTCAAAGCACCCCGTGGAGATTCTTTATACCTGGAACGGCGGCCTTGCTTCGCACGGAGGTACTATCGGACTTATGATTGCGGTGATTCTATTCTCGGTGTTCACGACGAAACGAAATCCTCTCTGGACGTTTGACCGTCTGGTTATTCCGATCGCCCTTGTCGGTGCCCTTATCCGCATGGGTAATCTCATGAATCATGAGATCTACGGTCATCCCACCGATCTTCCCTGGGGTTTCCGGTTCGTGGCGAATGTGAACGCATGGATGGCCGGAGCTGATCCGATCTACACTGTGCCCTCACATCCTACCCAGATTTATGAGGCATTGTGTTACCTCGCTCTTTTCGGATTACTCATGTGGATGTACTGGAAGAAAAACGCCGGCGAACGTCCGGGCCTGATCTTCGGTGTGTTCTTCGTATGGCTCTTCACAAGCCGTTTCCTGATAGAGTTCATAAAGAATCCCCAGGAAGCATTCGAGGTAGGCATGACCCTCAACATGGGGCAGTGGCTGTCGCTTCCCTTCATATTGATGGGGATCGGTCTGATAATATATTCTCTTAACGCGAGGCCGTTCAAGATACGTTATCCTGACAAATTTCCTCCTGAAAACGAACCTGCCTATTCACTCCATTGATAAGGACTCATGATGATTCGTGTAAATAGCGTTTCATAATATCACAAACAGAAGAGTGTGTCTTAGATTAGAGCCAAGACACACTCTTTTGTTTTATACCGCGCTTCGTATGAGTGTTAATCTGAAATTGTTTCAATTATTCGGATAAACTCATTTCTCGTATAGTGTTTTTGATACGGTTAGGACGATTTGGCGATGGCTCAGCATTGTAGCCGATGGTATATGCTATATGCAAGAGATATTGCACGTTCGTTATGGTATTTCAGAGGAATGAGCGTCAGGCTGTCAAGACCATAGACCTCTTTTGTTGATGCTCATTTGTTATTGTTTTGCGGGGCGTTCAGATGATTACCGAAAGCACCCTTGGTGATTACACCAGTATGAGTCTGTTTGTCAATATAAATTGTTACAAACATACCATACTCGAAATCCACATCAAAATACTTGTATCCGTACTGTTCTCTAGTCCACTTGGAATCAGCGTTAACGAGTGAGTCTAAAGTCTGAATTGTCGAAGTGTCAAATTTTGAATACTTATATTCAAATTTATTGCCCCAAAACGAGTCATCCTTAAATCGTGGAACAAGTTTATTGTATCGCAGTAGTTTAACACTATCGATTTGTAATCCTGCCTCCTGATTGATAAATGGGATTGCATTTTCTATAATGTGTTCTTTTGAGTCTGTAATATTTACAATATCTCCTTCAGGATTAATAATATAATAAACTTCGTACCAAAGGACCAAATCATAGTCAATGTCATTATATTTTGACGAAACAATAACGTCATCTGACCATTTTGAAAAACCGATAAAACCATTATTCGATGGAAAGGCAAAGCAGTCTCCGGTCTTTATATCAATTCGGAACGTAGCCACAAGACCTGCATAACAGGTTGGACCTTCAACTATTATAAATCCGTCTGTAGGCTCTTCAATACACTTTGTAATTGACGGTATTGAATCGATAGGATACTTATCATAATGATTATTTATGACTATTCCTCCAAAACAATCCGGATTCGATCTGACAATCAGTTTCTTTATCAATGATATCTTATTTTCATACCATATTTCTGTTATGTATGGTCCATATTCGTACGCGGATGGAAAATTCAGCATATACAGCAAAGTTTTATCATTTTCAGAAATAATCACGCTGTCGATGTAAGTCTTGACCGGTACATTACCGTCAACTATGTTTGATCTCCTATTGCAGCAGGAACTCAGCAATAGAGCCATGAAAATTACTGAAAAAATAACGTACCACATTTCATTTGATATATTGAGTGAGATTTGGTAGTGTTTCACCGAGTGTGTCTGAGGCGAGTTCACACAAGCCTGCAGATTTCAGATGACGGTACAAATTTAATGATTTTATCGGCTCAAGCCGAAAACCCGGAGCATGGATTTAGGGAAAAGTGTTAAATTTGCGTCATGAAAACCAGTGATGCATTTTGGCAGTTTTTA
>URZG01000144.1 GCA_900552325.1 uncultured Porphyromonadaceae bacterium
TGCCCATCTTCTGTCCGTTGATGGTGATCATGTTGTTGTGCATCCAGTAATGCACGCTCTCGTGGTTGTTTGCGGCCACGGTCTGTGCGATCTCGCACTCGTGGTGAGGGAATTTGAGGTCCATCCCTCCGCCGTGGATGTCAAAGGTCTCGCCGAGGTATTTCTCGCTCATGGTGGAGCACTCGAGGTGCCATCCGGGGAAGCCGTCGCTCCAGGGGGAGGGCCAGCGCATGATGTGTTCGGGCGCGGCTTTCTTCCATAAGGCGAAATCGGCGGGGTGCCGCTTCTCCTGTTGGCCGTCGAGGGCGCGTGTCTCGGTGAGGAGTTCGTCGATGTTGCGGCCGGAGAGTTTGCCGTAATGGTGGTCGGCGTTGTAGCGCGGCACGTCGAAGTAGACCGATCCGTTGGACTCGTAGGCGTATCCGGCGTCGATTATCCTTTTGATATATTCGATCTGCTCGATGATGTGCCCTGAGGCATGGGGCTCGATCGAGGGGGGAAGCACGTTGAGGCGCTCCATCGCCGAGTGGTAACGGTTGAGGTACATCTGCACCACTTCCATCGGCTCGAGCTGCTCCAGACGCGCTTTCTTGGCGATCTTGTCTTCTCCTTCGTCGGCGTCATGTTCCAGGTGACCTACATCGGTGATATTGCGCACGTAACGCACTTTGTAGCCAAGATGCGTGAGGTAACGGAAAAGCACGTCGAATGTGATGGCGGGACGTGCGTGGCCCAGATGTCCGTCGCCGTAGACCGTGGGGCCGCAGACGTACATCCCTACGTGTTCAGGATGGATGGGGCGGAAGAGTTCTTTCTGGCGATGGAGGGAGTTGTATATCAGAAGGTTGTTCTGGCGCATGGCGTTGAGAAGCTGATGGTTGGGTTAAATAGTGAAAAGGTTATAGCTCAGAGCGGAAGTCCTGGGCTATAACCTTTTATGGATTCAGTGGCTTTTTATGCCTGGAACGGGTTGGGAACACCGCCTTCGTTGCCGCGGGGGGTCTTGCGCTCGATCTCGCCGAAGGTCTTCTCATACTTCTGGAGGTTGTCGCGGAGGGCGAAGAGAAGGTTCTTGGCGTTTTCGGGAGTCATGATGATGCGGCTCTGCACACGTGCCTGGGGCATGTTGGGCGCAACATTGATGAAGTCGATGAAGAACTCGCCGGGAGTATGTGAGATAACGGCGAGGTTGGAGTAGTGGCCCGAAGCGATTTCGGGTGTAAGCTCGATTTTGATTTCCTGCTGTTTGTTGTTATTTTCAGCCATTGGTGTAGATATTTCAGGGATTAAGTGAATGTTTCTGCAAATATACGAAAAATCCGTTATCCGCAGCCTGTGTGGCATAAATTATTTCATCACGATGATCTCCACGGGGTCGGTGGCGCCGTACTGGAGGCCGTGGTGCAGGAGCACGCGGGCGGTGTATCGACCCTGCTGAAGCTCGTTGCCGGCGTTGTCGCGGAGGGTGAGAGTGTAGGGGAAGGAGGCTCCCGGAGCGCTGAACACCGTGTTGCCGGCGGCATCGAACACCTGCAGGGTGGCTTCGGGTGTGCCGTCGAGTTCATGTTCGAGCGTGAGGACGGAGGTTGCCGCGTCGAGGTCGGTCACGGCGGTGAGCGACGCCTTTATCGGGGTGTTCACGAGGGTGAAATCTATAGAGCGGGCGGCGGATATGCCGGCGGTGTTGCGCACCTTTACCGTTACGGTGTGCGGCCCGTCGGACATTTCTCCGAGGGGATATTCCAGGGAGGCGGAGCCGTCGGTGGCGTAACGGAGGTGTCCGGCGGCCTTGTAGAAGGTCTTGCTGTCGTCAAGCGTTACCGTGAGGCTCTGGCCCAGGAGGGAGGAGGAGCCTGTCAGACCGGTGGGGTCGGTAGCGAAAGTGGCGAAGAGCACCGGCGAGCCGCCGACGTTGTCGCCGGAGGTGAACGACGGATCGTTGAGATAAAGCGACGAGATTTCCGGAGCGGAGTAGAGTGATTCGTCGAAACCCTCAGGGAGATCGGTGACGGTCAGCCCGTCGTATGAGCCGACAGCGCGGCGAGAGCCGTCGGGCGTGGCCGCGTACAGTGTGACGCGGTTTGAAATTCCGGGACGGGCCGGGGTCGGGAGGGTTATGTCGGTGGAGAAGCGGCCGTTTTTGACGGGCACATGTGCCTCGAAGATCACATCCTGGTCGAGGGTGGAGGTGTGGGTGAACTGCTCGCCGTTCTCCGTGGTGGTGGCTGTGGCCTGGAAAGGAGCGTCGTAGATGGCGACGGTGAGCTCGCCTGAGAAGGTGTCGTCGGCAGCCCCCTGAGGTCCTACCTCGCCGGTGATGTTGAATGCGGAGAGGGGAGCCACTGTGGCGCTTCCTGTGGTGGAGCCTGCCACGGAGGTGAGGCGCACCTTCTCGCCGGGGATGTAGAGCGATATTTCAGGATCGCCGAGCAGGTTGTAGCACGCGGTGTTGATTATATTGGTGGAGTCACGACGTCCGCTGTCGAGGATGGCGATGGCGTCGCGATTGACTTTGTTGCGTGCCAGACGGAACACATCGCCCATGGTGGTGGTTTCGTCGGCGGTGAAATATTTTTCGGTCACGGCAGTGCCCAGCACGTGGTTGGGGTCTTTGTAGACCTCGCGGATAGCGGCTACCAGAGCTATGGCGCCCCCCTTGGGCTGGAAAAGTGCGGTGGTGCCGAATCCCTCCTCATGGTCGAAATAAGCCGCGCGGCAGGTGGCGAGCATGGCGAAGGGGGGATAAGTATAGGAGTTTTCCTTGACGTTACCTGTGCCCCAGTTGGCTCCGGAGAGGCTCCCGGGGGATGCGTGACCCGTGTAATACCAGTAGCCGGCACCGGCGGAGAGGTTGCGCTCGATGATGGCGGGGAGTTTGTCGTAGGGGAAGAAGGGATTGTAGGCCTTGGCGATCATCACCGAGGGGAAGTTCTCGCGGATGGTGGCCTCGGTCTCGTCGGCCTGCTGCAGGAAGTCGTTGCGGTTGCCGCCGTCGGCGCACAGCAGCGCGCGGTTGAAAGATCCGGCTACCGGCGGATTCTTCAGGTACGATTCGATCTTGTCGACTATGTCATTGGCCTGTCCGGCGTCGGAGGCGGGAATACGTCCCACGTTTATATCCATGTCGGGAGAGAGGTTGCGGCCGTCCACGCCGTTGAGGGTGAAATCTTCCGACAGCACGCCATAGAAGGCATCGGTGGCGTATGATTTGCCGAGCCATCCGCCGGATGTGAGCTGCTGGTTCTGGAAGATGGGTATATATTTCCCTTCATGGTCGTTGAGTAGTCCGCGGATGTTGCGGTTATCCTGTGCGGCGGCTCCGAAAAGCAGCAGCGAGCGGAGCCGTCCGGGCTTGCGCAGGGCGAGCATCTTCATGAAGCGGCGGATTCCCATGGGATGTGACATGCCCGAGGAGAATTCGTTGTAGACCTGGTCCTGCAGCACTACGGCCACATCGAGTCCCTGGAGTGTGCGGTGCAACTCGGCAAGACGTTCGGCCTGGGGGAGATAGGATGAGGCGGTGATGATCACCATCTGGGGCACATCCATGCCGTGAAGGTTCTGCGCGGGTACTTCACCGATTACCTCCACGGGATAGGGGTCGGTTGAGGGATCGAATACCACTACGGTGGCCGGCGCGGAGTTGACGGCGCTGACCGTGCGGTCGTAGGTCACATACCGCGAGGCGTCGTAGCCGGGTTCGCTGAGGGTGAGCACTCTCGGTACACGAGGCTCGGTGATATCCCATACCTGTGCTCCTTCCGGAAGGTTCGTGAAGCGGAGATTGTCGCGGTCGGTGACCGACTCGAACATCAGCCGCTGCTGTCCGCCGGCCGAGAGATCGTTGTTTCGGCGGTAGGTGACGTTGATATAGTCGAGGGCATAGAACCAGGCGCCGGTGACGGTGCTCATGTCGGCGCGGAGTGTATAATGGTCGTCGTCGGTCTTCGCGGGATTGGCGAGGTATACGTTTTCCTGGGGGATGGCTTCGCGATAGACTACCTCGCTGCTTCGGGCTGTGAAGTGGTTTATATATTTATAGGTGGAGGAACCCTCGCCGTCGAAGTAAAGGCGTCCTGTGCCCGAGCGCTCGGCCCCCACACCTATGGCCAGAGTGATGTTGAGACCGGTGCGGCCGGCGTAGCTGCGTGTGTCGTCGGTCGTGGAGGGCCGGTATCCGGGGAGGAAAACGTCGAAGGTCTGCTTCGGCTCCGCCACAAAATCGGAGTGGAAGAAACGCGCGCCCACTTCCGGCAGGATGTTCTCCTGCTCGATATGTACCTGCGAGGCCGAGGTGTCGTGCCAGTTGGCCGCTTCGCGGTCGGCGAGTTTTACGGTGCGCGGCCGCACGGGATTGTAGCGGGTGGTGAGGAAGTAGCACCCGTAGGCGGTGTAATAGTTGCGCGAGTTCTGTGCGCTCCAGGCGCGGTTGGAGCTTACCAGACGCCCTGAAGTAGTGAAATCGGCCTCACCGTAGAACATGAGTTTTTCTCCGTCCCAGAATGCGGGGACTGGTGTGAGGTCGTCGGGAGTGTCGGAAGATATCTGCTGCCGGTTCAGCAAGGAGGCGCCGTAGCCGCATACGGCAACATGTTCGGGTGTGTCGAAGCCCAGGGCGCGGAGCTGGTCGGCGGTGATCTGTTGTACGCCTGTGCGGGTGACTTTTATTTTTACCCACCGGTCTGAAGCCATGGCCGAGGTGCTGGTGAAGTAATTGCTGGTTACAAGAGCGTGTGCTTCTCCGGCAGCGACAATGGTGATGATTGTGAGAGTGAGTGTCTTTATAAAGGAATGTATGGACATGGTATGTGATTCAACGTTTTTATCCTTAATCCATAACGCAGGAGCGCGCCGATTATTGTATGTGCCTGTTGATTTTAGGGCGGTGGCAGCCGGGCGTCATGTTTTTTGCGCGTAAAAAGGTGAGGTATGAAGGGCATGAGAGGCGTCCGGAAGCACGAAAAGTGCGAAAAACCGAAAAATTACCGTAAAAATTTGCAGGGATTAAAAAAAACGACTAACTTTGCAGTCGCAAATTACGCCCGAACCACCCGTGTTTATTCGCGCGGCGGTGATATGAAGCGGCGCAGTTGCAACGAGGCGGCCCATTCGTCTATCGGTTAGGACGCAAGATTTTCATTCTTGAAAGAGCAGTTCGATTCTGCTATGGGCTACAGTCTATAATCAGACTATAGCCTGTATACCTAATTTGGTGTACAGGCTTTTTATCCTGATTTTATTGTGGCGACAAAATCTTGTTTTCACAATTCAAGGAGGGGTATCGGAGAACTATAATGTAAATTCGTTTAGGCGATCGGTATAGTAAATTTCCCAATTGATTCATCTTTTTTATGAACCGATTAAATTGTTGCTTTACATTTCTTCCGAACTTGCACTCTAAAATATGGGGTGGTGAAGCAATAAAGGAATTTAAAGGCATCAGCACTCCTATCAAGGAAATTGGGGAGAGCTGGGAGGTTTCCGCATTGCCTGGAGCTGAGTCGATAGTTGCCGATGGACCTTTTGCCGGAAAGACGTTAACAGAATTAATCAGGATGTTCGGTAAAGAACTTTTAGGTTCGCGTGTGGTTTCTCGTTATGGGCATGTATTCCCGATGTTGGTAAAGTTTATTGACGCGAATATAGATCTCTCCATGCAAGTACATCCGGGAGATGTCTTAGCTCGAGAACGTCATGACTCAATGGGAAAAACCGAAGTATGGTATGTGATTAAAAGTCGTCCTGACGCCAAAATTCATCTTGGGCTAAATTCCTGTCTTACGCCTGATACCTTGCAAAAAGTTGCAGCTGAAGGAAAAATAGCTGATTATGTGGCCACCTATCCGTCGCGGCCCGGGGATACCTTCTTTATTCCGGCCGGGCGTATACATTCTATCGGTGCGGGAAATCTGCTGGCCGAGATCCAGCAGTCAAGCGACATCACCTATCGCATCTACGACTACGACAGACGCGATGCCGACGGCAACCTGCGGGAACTGCACATGGATTTCATCCATAATTTCTGCCAGCTCCGGTTTTACAGTCACT
>URZG01000145.1 GCA_900552325.1 uncultured Porphyromonadaceae bacterium
TCTCGAGGACAACACCGTGACTCTGCGTGAGCGCGACTCGATGGCCCAGACCCGCGTGGCCGTCGCCGACCTGCACCGTCTCATCCACGACCGCGTGTCGCTCAACTCGCTTCTCCGCAAGCTGGGCTGAACCGATGCTCGGGCCGACTTATTATTTGTAGAATAACACCCTTCCGTAGGGACGCTCCGTGGAGCGTCCGTGACACATTGATTGCTTTCCGGTGGTCAGGGCAGGCGCTCCGCGGGGCGTCCCTACTGGCAAAGTGTAAATTTTGAATTATGAAGAAATCTCTTATTATAACGATTGCGGTGGCCTGTATACTGGCTCTCTGTTTTATCGGCGGATGTTCCAGCTACAACGGCATGGTGTCGGCGCAGCAGAGTGTCGACAAACAGTGGGGTAACGTGGAGAACGCTTACCAGCGCCGTGCCGACCTTATCCCCAATCTGGTGAACACCGTCAAGGGGTATGCCGAGCATGAGAAAACCACGCTCCAGAATGTCACCGACGCCCGCGCCGGTCTGACACAGGCATATAACGACGCTACCGCTTCACAGGCCGACGCTTCCCCCGCGAATGTGGCCGCCTACCAGCAGGCCCAGGAGAAGCTCAAAGGCGCTCTCAACGTCTACGTCAACGCCGTGCGCGAGGCATATCCGGATCTCAAGGCCAACGAGAATTTCCTCGGGCTTCAGGCCGAACTGGAGCAGACCGAGAACCGCGTCGCAACCGAACGCAAACGCTATAATGACGAGGTTGAGAAATACAACGTGAAAGTACTGCGCTTCCCCGGCAATATCTTCGCCTCGATGTTCGGGTTCGAGAAACGCGACATGTTCAAGGCCGAAGCCGGTGCCGAGCGTGCCCCCAAGGTGGAGTTCTGACAGCTGTTGTCGCCCCCTTTCTAATAAGATTCCTTATGAAGAAACTGATATATCTTATATGCGCGTTGGCCGGGGTGTCGGTTCTCGCCGGTTGTAATCCGGATGACGATTCCCAGTCGACATGGGACCGCTACAAGGACTGGCGCGAGGCCAACGAATCGTGGTTCGCGGAGCAGGAGACTCGCCTGGACAAGGAGGGCAAGCCATATTACGTGCGTGTCACTCCGCGCTGGAACCCGGGCGCCACAGTGCTCATGCATTGGTTCAACGACCGCGCAGAGACAGCCGGCAATCTTACGCCGCTGCTGACCTCCACCGTGGAGACCCGCTACATGGGGCGCCTCTATAACGACGAGAAATTCGACTCCACGGCCGTAAACGATGTGTACACAACCCGTGTCAGCGGCGTGGTGGAGGGATGGCAGATAGCGCTGATGAATATGAATGTGGGCGACACCTGCGAGATTGTCTTCCGTTATCCCCAGGGCTACGGAGCCTCCTCCAAGGGTTCCATTCCCCCCTATTCGGCTCTTCGCTTCAACATGCGCCTCGTCGACATAACAGGCTACGAGATCCGTCCTCCGAAAAACTGACACGTCAGACTGACGGTCTATTTTGACATATACCCCGCGCGATGACCCATCCGGTCAGTCTGCGCGGGGTTTATGTATGGTAGCGGAGTCTAAAGATGGCGTGTCAGAATTGCATCAAACTAATGTCGGCAATTTTGACACGCCATCACCGCCTGGGCGGTGCGGGCCGGTCTTGGATCGGCTATGAGTATCAGCGGATGAGCTCTTTTGTCACTGAGCCGTCGGAATGGACTATGATGTAGACGTTGCCGGCTACGGGAGCTGCCACTTCCGAACCTTGGAGATTGAAATAGCGCACAGGCATCGTGGAGTCGCCATGAACCCCTTCCAGGCCTGTGACATTGCTTAATATCCTGATGGTTATGGCTTCGCTATAATCTCCGTTGGCCTTCAGGAAAGCACCCTGCGGGATGACGAGAGTGTAGGTGGCGTCCGGCTCGAAGCTGACGGTGAAGGGGATGTTCGACTCGTCGCAGGGGAGTATCCGGACTTCAGTTGTGCCATTGCCTACCACGTTCCATGCAGCTACGGGAGCCGTGAAGGTCGTTCCGGCGAGTACAGCGGCGTCGGAGGTCACCTCAAAGGGGAATGTTATGGTGACACCCGAGAATTCGGAGAGTTCCTCTCCGTCGGCAGGATCTGTTGACAGGGCTGCGAAGCTCTTGACTGGAGCGGTGTAGGCGGTGTGCAGCCCGACGATTTCCGACGGATCCACGCCCTGGAACTTCACTGTGCCCAGACGTGTGGCCTCCCCGTCAGCGGGTGACAGTTCATATACATCGCCGCTTACGGCGTTGTTGGTGTGTGTCCAGAAGAGACGTCCGGTGTTGTGGTCGAAAGCCATTGACTGAAGGTAAGTTACCTGCGGAACACCGGTTTCGCCCAGGAGTGAGGTCTCGGCGGTGGCGGGGTCGACCGAGTAGTATTTGCCCTCGTTGTCGATGGCATAAAGTTTGCCTTCGAGGTCGCAGGCCAGCGTGCGCATAACCTGACTGAGAACGCCAATCGGCTCTACGGCACCGGTGGCGAGGTTGACAGTGCCGAGGTTCACGATCTCGCCCGCGGTTGCGAGGCAGAACATCCGGTCGGTAGAGTAGTCGTAGGCCATGTCGAGCACATAGTCGTCGGTGTTCTCCACCGAGCGGCTTACAATCCAGCTGGAGGGGTCGATCTCCACAAATTCGCGTGACTCTCCCCACCAGGTTGCGGTGTAACCGTAGAATGTGCCGTTGACGGCCTCGCCGGCTATCACCAGCGCGTCGTTAGGGGTCACTTCCATTTTGAAGGATGCGGCCTCGGGGTTATTGGAGCCGAATTCCATGAAGCCTGCGTTGCCGTAGGCGTCCCAGCGGTAACCGCGGAGGTTGATGTTCTCGAAGTTAGGAAGTTCAAAGGTGAGGGCGTTGTTGGCGCTGACCTCATCGCCTTCGGCGGCTGCCGTGGCTACAAGGATGTTGAGGCCGTCGGCCAGGTCGATTTCGCCGAGGGTGATCTCGGCACTCTCACCTTTTTGAAGTGTTTCGGTGTGTGTGGCCGAAACGGACTGTTGGCCGTTGAGTGTGAGGGTCACGGGCACCGACTCCACGGGGAGCTCGCCGAAGTTGGCGATGGCAACCTTTACAGTGGCCGTCTGTTGGCGCTCCACGCTCTTTACGGGCGATATGAAGGCTGTAAGGGCTACATCGGTATCGACCGAGCGTGAGATCGGTTCTGAGAGAGCCTTCCCCGATTCTCCGGCTTTGTTGTAGATGGCCGAGACGCCATAGACATATTCGCCGGCGAGCTGCGATGACCATGCGTTGTCGGTGTAGGATAGGTCGCTGACGGGGGTGGTAGTTAGTAGACTCCAGGTTGTGGAGCCTTCAGCGTCCTTCACTCCACGGTAAACGTTATAGGCGCAACGGGGGGCATCCGGATTGGCGGTGATGGTGACTTCCGTTCCTGGTACTTTGCAGAGGGCCTGGATGCACCATGGCGAATAACCGTCGGAGGTGTATGGGTTTTCACTCCATTTCACATTGTTGCCTCCGGAAATAGATGAACCTGTGGCCTGACCGAACGATGAGGAGCCGCCACCGTTGACTGCGGCGCCGATCATGTAGGGTGAGCCGGGTTTGATTTCGGCGGGGTTATCGAAGGTTATCGTCACCCAGTCGCCTGCCTCGGGAAGATCGTCCACAGGTATGGGCTGCGATGCAACTTCAACCGGATTTTCCTTGGTGCCTCTCCATACTTTGGCATAGAAGACGGCGCCTTCGGATTTCTTGACGAAGATGCGTTCACCGGTGACCGAGAGACCTACCATTTTCTGGTCGGCAAGGTCTTTTTCGGAGTACGCGTGGGCTATGTTGAAATTCGTGCTGTAATAGTCGCCGCCGGTGTATCTCTGGGTGGCGACGTCGCCGATCGATTTCATGCCGGGTTCACAGTCGCGTGAGGTGGGATCGTTCCATGTGAGGCTGGCAGCCGAGCCGTCGGGGCTGACAGCGGCGTTGAGGTTCCAGGCTGGTATCAGGGCGCGGTCAAGCACCACGGTCTGGTATTCGCGGTCGGAGGCCTCTTCAAAGTTGAATTCACCGTCATAGACCTCATAGAGGGGGTAACGGATGGCTATGGTGTAGTCGTGGCCAGAGTAAACGCCGGGAATCGACCAGCGGCCGTCGGGGCCTATCGTGGCCTCACGCGATTCGTAACCGCCAAGAACCACCACGCCATTTTCGGCATTGAGTCCCGTGTCGCCGGTGGTGACTTTTCCCGAGAGGGTGAAGTTGGGCAGGCGGGTCAGAGAGGCATCGGCTGTGGCTGTCGCGCCGTCGGCAAGGGTGACGTTGACCTGCGCGTTTTCATAACCGGTCTTTGAGAAAGTCAGCGATGTCACAGCTGCGGGAATGTGCCGGAAAGAGTAGTTGCCTTCCCTGTCGGTTACGGCGGTCAGACCCTCGTAGCCGTCGGCAACTACGGTGACATCACTTACAGGGGTTGCGTCGGCGCCCGATGTGACTTTGCCCGAAAGCGAAGCCATGCCGCTGGGAGTGACGATGAAACGCGTAGAAGGACGTTCGGCAAGAGCTTTGTTGGAGTAGCTTGAAGGGAGCTGCGATATGTCGACCTGCGAGTAGGTGGAGGTTGTGAACGAGCGGTTTGCCTCGGCTGTCTTCACCGAGTAAAAGCGGTCGGTATATGATGCGTTGCCGCGGTTATCCTTGATCATGGTGACAACGATGTTGCCCCCTGTATAGTTGAAGGGGGTGGTGAGATGGAGCACCAGATCGTTGGTTCCTTGCTTGAGGATGAAATCACCCTCGAAAACCTTGTCGGCTTCGGTGACCGGAGCCCAGTCTTTGAGTTCTCCCAGGGTAGTGGAGGTGATGTAGACGCGGCCCGTGACGGTAAATTCGGCATCCATTCCACGGTAGGTTTTGTACACAAGGTCGCTGATGCTGCCTGTGACGAAGTTGAAATCCTTGGGGGTATAGATCGACTGTGATACCGAATAATTTGTGTAGACGTTGATGGGGAGGCGCTCGAGCCCGTTGTCACGTTCGGCGGTCTGGCTTACCTGCACATCCACGACCGAGGGGGAGGATACGTAAGCCGAGGTATGCGCATCGATGGCAGATTCTCCGGCTCCGCTTACGGCAGTCACGGTGTAGGCGTTATTTCCTTCGGCCGGTGTTGGGTCTACGTAGCTGCACTCCTTTATGCCGTGTACCAGCTCATTATTGTCGCGGTAAACGGTGTAGGTTATGGCATCGAAATTGAGGTAGCCGTTGTTCACACCCTTGGAGGGGGCTGTCCAGCTCAGGGAGACGGTGCCGTCCGGAAGAGTCAACGCCACCGGATCGGATACCGGTTTGGGGATGTCCTCGCCCAGATAAATGCTTTTGGTTGAGGTTTTCAGACTCTCGCCTTCGGCAGTCTTGGCTGCGATGGCATAGGTGTGGGTGCCGTCTTCGGTGGTGTCAATGTAGCTGTCGGTCTCCCCGGGGGTGCGTCCGGTCAGTTCCGTGAGGAACTCCCCGTCGCGGTAAACCATGATGGAAAGGTCGGAGATATCATCGCCTATGCCGTTCTTTGATGGGTTGGTCCAGGAGAGTGTGATCTCTTTTTTTCCGTCTGTGGCCGCGTTAAGCGTGAACCCGGTGGGGGTAGCGGGACCGGCCTGATTGAGGATGAAGAAGTTGTCGACGCTCAGGCCGTAGGTGGAGCTGGCCCTGTGGCGTATGGCCACGCGTATCGTCTTCCCCTGATATGCGGCGAGTGAGCGTTTGGCCTGACTCCATGCTATGTCATCATCATAGCCGTTGTCGGCGGTGGTGCTCCATATCTCCACGAAATCAGTCGGTTCGGTACCGCTCTCGCTCACCAACAGGCTCAGGGGTTCGGTATTGTTGAGGTCCTGTGCGGCGTAAACGAACTGTACGATGAATTTGTCGTTAGTAACGTTTACGGGAGGGGTGATGAGCCAGTTGTCCTGTGTCTGATAGGAGCTGAAGGTACTCGGATCTCTGGTCAGGGAGATGGCGAGCTTCTTACTTCCGGAGTACTGGGTGACGTG
>URZG01000146.1 GCA_900552325.1 uncultured Porphyromonadaceae bacterium
TGATGGTGCGCAAAGCCACCTACGATCTGTCCCTTTTCTATCGCAGTCGGCGGCGGACACTGCTGCGCACGGGCTATCATTTCGGAGAAGTCCTTGCGTCCGTCGGGTCCCACGGATATATGGTGGGTGCCGGGCATGCCAACGACACCGGTGGTGTATACGCGGTCAAGATAGGTGCACCCCTTGCGCGGGGGCACGATGCAGTTGGAGGTGAAAAGGAACACGCCGTTGAATGTCTCGAACTCGTCGGTCTGCTTCCACCAGGCATTACCGTAGTTGCCTGCGAAATGCGGGTATTTCTTGAAGGCCGGATAATACTGGGCCGGAAGCATTTCGGAATGGGTGTATACGTCGACCCCTTTCCCCTCGGTCTGTTCCAGGAGTTCTTCGAGGTCGCGGAGATCGTGGCCGCTGATGAGAATACCGGGCCGGTTGCGTACTCCGAGATCCACGGTGGTGATTTCGGGATTGCCGTACGATTCGGTGTTGGCTTTGTCAAGGAGCGCCATCACTTTCACCCCGCCGTCACCTACGGCGAGCACCAGAGGCAGAAGCTCGTCGACGCCGATGTCGGTCCTGGCGGTCTCGGCCATGGCGTTCTCTATCACGGCGTATACTTCCGGGTCCTTGTAGTCGAGATTGGCGGCATGTCTGGCATAGGCTGCCATCCCCTTGCAACCGTACACGGCAAGCTGCTTGAGCCCGCGTATGTCGGCATCTTTTTCCGCAAGTACGCCGGTAACCTCTTCATATTTTTCGGCCTCATCGGGTGCCGCGAGGAATTCAATCTGAGGCAGGGATGGAAGAGTCACCCCGTGCTTGCGGGCGGTGTCGAGCAGCTTTTTCTTGACTTCGAATGCGCGCCGGATGTAATCGTCGAGCGAATCGTTGTCGAAGTTTGCGTTGGTTATGGTGGTGAACAGCGCGTCGATCACCGTATGGCTCGCTTCGACAGAGGAGAGGCCCTTAGTGCGCAAGGCGCGGTTGATGGCCGCGATACCGGCCACAGCGTAGAGCAGAAGATCCATACGGGCCGAAGTTTCGGCATGTTTGCCGCATACGCCCCTTACCTCGCATCCTTTGCCACGTGCAGTTTCCTGGCACTGATAGCAGAACATATCAGGTCGGTTTTCCATAAGCGTGTCAGGCTTTGATTTTTATGAGCATTATCTTGGAATCGGCGAGAGCTACAACACTGTGAGGCACACCCTGTCCAATCAGAAAGAATTCTCCGGCTTTCAGTGTGTGCGGCTTGTCGATCATTGTAAACTCTACTTCCCCTTCAAGTGCGTAAACCATCACTTCTGCGGGAGCAAGATGTTCGGCCAGACTCTGGCCGGCCTTAAATGCGATGAGTGCAACACCGCCATTGGCGTTTTCAAATATGTGTTTGAACTGAACGTTCTCCTTACTGCTCTCAATCTGTTCGGAAAGCTTATGTACTTCTCCGAATTTGTATTCCGTACTCAGCATATCGTTATGATTTTAAGGTTGAGGTAATATTATTATCACCACTTTGATAACACCCGTGAAAAAAAGTTTGTTCACGGCGTATTCGGGATGAAATCGCCGTGAACAAACTCAATTATATATTGGGTATATTCTGATATCAGATATCCCGTTCGTCGTGTATGCGCCTGATAACGGCTACCTTTTCTCCATAATGTGGGAAACTGACCGTACCGCCGGAGACACATCCCTTTTCTCCGGTATAGAGATCGGTGAGAATTGTGCCGTCGGTGTATATCCCTTTAACCGACAGGGGTCTGTCTGCGGACGGCAGAAGGCGTATCATTATGGTATCGGTATCGTTGTAACGGATACAGGTATGGGCGTCGATGGTGCGTTGGCGCCCCGATGCGATGACCGGGTTATCCTTTCTGATCCGGCCTAATCGGCGGAAATGGGCAAGAGCGGCAGAGTCGGCAGTCTCCCAATTCATATCAGAGCGGAAAGCCTGGTCTGCGTCCACATTGAGGCGCGCGTCGCTGAGGGGACGTCGGGTCTCGTCGCCGTAGAAAATCTGCACGGTGCCGGGAGCGAGGAGTAACGTGGTGGGGCAGTCAACGATGTTGTTCATGTCGGCATCGCGGTGATAGGAGTTGTTGAGATAGCTGAACGGATGCCATTCGGAGTGTGAGGCCACACTGTCGGCATAGGTCTGCCATGTGCTTACTATCGCGTCAAGATCACCGTGTTTCGGGAAATGGAAGTTGACCATGCTGGAGAAACCGGCAGCGGCATATTCTGGTTTGTAATCTATCCATGCGTTGTCGAAATCGCCGGTCATATAGAATGGATCTCGCCATTCAGCCGCCGGAGATTCCGGATGGTCCTTACGCCATTGGGTCAGCGCTTCATTGCAGGCTTGGTTGAGTTCGGCCCAGCAGTGAGTATGCACGTTCTCCACTATGTCGCACCTGAATCCGTCTATGCCGAATTCCCTTACCCATGATGAAATCCAGGCGATAACATACTGCATCGGCGACCAGTTGCGGTTATGGCGTAGCTGACGTGCCGACGGATTCACCCAGGCGTCGTTGGCTTTGCCCTCGCGTTTCCATTTGTGCAGCAGGAAATCCGGAATCCTCACTGGGGAGTCGTTCTCATCCTTGAAGTCAGGCATACCGTAGACGGTGGCCTGCAGAGGATCGTTTTCGTCCCAGCCCTCGTCGGGCATACGGATCCAGTCGCGGCCATACCAGCCTTTCCAGGAGTTTCTCCCTTCATAAAAACGGTCATAACTCCACTCGCGTATATGGGTGGCGGCTTCATCTGCAGTCAGGCCGGTATCGGCGAAGCCGTATTGTACCGCATCAAGTAGAGTAGGGTAGCCCGGGTCGTTGAGGTTGGCGCCGAGCATAACGCGGATACCCTGCGAATGAAGTGTGTCGACAAGCTGCCGGAACTCCTCAACCGTGCCGTAGTTCTTGTCGGTCTGCGTGTAATCAAGGGGATAATACCCGTGATAGCCGTAGTGGGGAAAATCGTTTATTGATCCGGATCCAGACATCCAGCCGTGGATCTGCTCGTACACGTCGGTCAGCCATACCACATCGATGCCCATATCGGTGAAATATCCCTCCGATGCCTTTTGCAGCATCCCTTTGAAATCGCCGCCATGAAATGTGGCGGCGTTGAGACGTTCGGTGCCGTAATCGACTATGCGGCCGTAATTCACATCGTTTGTGGAATCGCCGTTGCAGAAACGGTCGGTTATGACAAAATAGACAGTTGCGCCTCCCCATCTAAAGGGCGCTTCAGCCGTTTTTTCTGCCGTCCATCCCGCTGCACTACATAAGGTCACGAATAATAATGTAAGCAAGTATAACCTTCTCATACCGGAATAATTTGAAATTTTATGCAAAATTACATTCCCGGTCAATGATCGGCAATACTGATTTATAACCATTCCGGGGGTCAAAGGAGGTTCATGGCGATCGCGGCGGTGACAGCCTCGGTGGAGTTGGCCACACTAAGCTTCTCTATTATATTCTGACGGTGTCGGTTGACGGTGTTGATGCTGATACCCAGCAGATCGGCGATCTGTTTGCTGGGTCTGCCGCATTTTATATGCGATAATATCTCTTTTTCCCGACGGCTAAGTATTGATTGGCGGCGTTCGGATAACGACAATCTGATAGTTTCTCCCGTATGGTTGTTGACAATGGCAGGGGAGATCCCTTTCGCTTCGGGAGGGGATGCGGCCAGATCGTAGCAGCACAGTATGAGCCATATCTTACCGCCGGGAGAGGGGGCGATAATGCGGGTGGTATTGTCTATCGGAATATATATTCCGCGGCGGTCTTTGATCCTGATTCTGCACGAGGCTTTGAACTGCAACTTATCGGCCGCGGATAGCGGATCGATATATTTGAAGAACTCATATTCCAACATACGTTTTTCCGGCAAGTCTTCCGGATGGAGCCGGTTGTATATGAGATCCTCGTCGCTTGAGGACAGCTCGAGATCCAATGACATATTTTCGGTAAGTCCCAACAGGTTCCCCATTGAGCCGGTATAAAGATAGCTCCGGTCTGCGGCGGCGTCGGTGATCACCGCGCATGCATTATTGACACGCACCAGACTACGCGCCAGACTGCAGCATACGCCAATCTGGGCGGCATCCAGAATCTCGGAAGATAGATTTTGTGCGGAATATATACTATTGAGTTCTTTTCTGAGAATATCCATTATATTCAGGGGATGTTGCCGGTATTGCGGGTGGGTTTATATCTGAAAATTTCAGCATGGAAAAACGCACGTCTACAAAGTTAAGTATCTGCCCGCAATCATCCAAATTAATCAATAAGCGGTTGCAAAGAAGTATGCGCCATCACTTCTGCTTCTGGTCGTCTTGCTCCGTCGGTAATGTATGATTCCACCGTAGTAGTCCTTCTTGCGGAGCTTGAGCAGATCAACAGTGTTTATCCCGGCCAGGCACAAAATCATCATCGCAACATCGCGGCCAACCCCCGCCTTCGGGTTTATCAAGTTCGTCTTAGGCAACGGTGCCGCAAAAAATGCCCGGCACGCCTCAGTGGTGATCGTCTTCTTCTCCGGTTTGTCTGCATGGGGAGTCTTCACCTTCGGCCAGGGATTAGACTTGATACGCACAATGCCGGCGTCGTGGTCGTTGAACTCCAATAACGCGGCGCGGAACACCTGACGGATGCAAATAGGGCCGAAAGTTCAACCACGAGCAGGGTCTAAAAGCCCGATATACAAAAAGAAGCGAGGCTACCCCCCTAAGTGGTAGCCTCGACTTTACCTTTTTTTAGAGTGCTAAATGGAGCGACTAAAGTCTCCAGAAGCACTATGATAATGCAAAGGTAATGCTTTTATTTGATGTGGCAAAATTTTCAGAGAAAAATTCGCGGCTAAAAAACTCATACCGTGGAGAAATCAGGAATCAGCGGCTTAAGATTGGGAGAAGCAGAGCAAAGATCCTCATAGAGGCTTTTGATTTGCTTGCTCATGTCATCGGCTCGATTGGCTGAAATCGTTCCCATTATATAGCTTATAACGCGAATGGCTCCGATTATGTTGTTGCGCTCTGAGGAATTGTATGCTGCCGGTCCCCGGCGAATTGCCTGAGGAAGGCGTAAATCATACAATAGCAGTCCGTGTGCGCAAGCATTGCGGACTTGCCGGATAGTGTGCATATAGCTCTCGAAAGTAACGACCTGACGGATGCCGAACTCATGTGCGATGAAGATTTTATCTTCACGCTCTTTCAACTGCTCATAGAGTTTCATCACGGCTCCAAAGGTTATAAATTCGAGAGTTTTCCACGCCGGAGCGAAGCGGTCGTTGGGATTGTTCTGGTGGTGTCTGTGGATAACCGGATTGCGCTTGAAGTCCGATGTATAGACTTTACGATCGAACTCGCGAGCGTAAGGTCGATTGACAACTACGGGACTAACGAACCATACCGGATTGGAATTATACTTGTTGGATAGATTGTATATGAGCGAAGTGCGGAAAGCTATCTCGATACGGTTGAGATAGCGCATGAGCAACAGACGGAGGTCAAAATCGAAGTAATAGAGATTGACGGCATCCTCGAACGAAGCACCCTCGACATACTCGTGTGTCCGGTTGCGGAGTGTAGGATAAGATTTCTCAAATGGAAACAGGTAAAAACCAAGTCGGTAATATCCTATATCCAGTAGGATTTCACGCGCCTTGTCTGCGTCGTTGACAGCCAGACCTCTTGATTTCAGGAGGTCGAGCTGTTGGTCTATTGTCGTTGCTGATTTCGCCATATACAAATTTGAAGTATGCGAAATTACAAATATTCTGCGAGATGGAGAAACGAAACATCATCAGCGTTGCCGATTTTCGGCAACGTGCAATGCGTTAGGGATAGAAGCCTTTCGGTCGAGACCTCAGGCTCGATTCACGATAGCCCGGCGCCGGTGGCGCAACGCTATAAACATTACACCGGATAATATAAGTTAACGTGAGTTCGATATAAGAATTAGATAATTCTACAGTAAAACA
>URZG01000147.1 GCA_900552325.1 uncultured Porphyromonadaceae bacterium
GGGGCGGCCGCGGCTTATGGCCGCCGGCCGCCCTTTCACTTTATTCCCGGCATTGCCGGAATTTACGTTACCTTTCTTTTTTACTTCCTAACACATGAAAATCCGACTTTTACTTTCATCGGCGATACGCGCCTTACTGCCTGTTTTATTGCTTCTTCTCTTCACACCGTCAGCCTCAGGTTCATGGTGGCGCGAATATCAGAAAATGGCCATGTACATAAGTGCCGAGAGTATCGAAGAGATCGATTCGCCCCAGGAGCGCGCCGCCGCCGAACTTTTCAAAAAGGAATTTGCCGTTGACGGCAAATTCATCACCCCCTCGCAAATAGACCGCATCAGTTACGATAACTTCGACTGCATCTGGATCCACATCGACCGCAACGGCATCGGCACCGACATCAGCGCATATAACGGATACAACTCACCGGAATTCATCGCGGCCGTGCGCAGATTCCACGAAGACGGCGGCAATCTGTATCTCTCGAAATTCGCCGTGGAACTGCTGTTTTCCGACGGTATCGGACGACTCGATGACAAATTCCGCCCCAACATATTCTCCGACAGTGAGGGGAAAAGCGAAGGCAATATATGGTGTATCAATGCTGAGATAGGCGCCCGCGCCCTTTCTCCCGGATGGGATACACCCACCCAGTACCACGACCGCAGCAACCACATAATATACTCCGGTCTGACCACAATGAAGTCCACGGAATGGACAATAGAGAAAGACCCCATCTACGACCGCCATGTCTACAATGTATTTCCCATGCAGGGCACATCGGAAAAAGAGGAGACCAGACGATACGACCATAACTGTATGTGGCGTCTTTCGGGCAAAACAACCGAGAAACTGCGTCTGGGCATGTATATCGGCGACAACGACAAATTCAATATTGACGGCATAGCCTATCCCCAGGAAAAAGCGGCCATAAAATTCGCGCAGACATTCAAGATAGACCAGGAGATCGAACTGATCACCAAAGACGACCTCGTGCGCATAGACCCGAACAACTTCGACTGCCTGTGGATACATATCGACCGCCCCGGCCTGACCCAAGGATGGACCAATCTGCCGGAAGCTTTCTGCAGCGACGAGTTCATACTCAGACTAAAGGAATATGTGAAAACCGGAGGCAACCTCTATCTCACGAAATATGCCACACAACTTACCGTACCGGTAGAACGTCTCCCCGCGAAGTACGCACCCAATATCTTCGGAACCGCTTCCGGAAACACCGGGGAGAATCCATGGTATATACAGGCTCAGATCAACTACAGATGGAAAGATTCGGAGCCGGATATATTCCATGACCGCACCCACCACGATATTTATCTTGAAATGGCCATGCAGCAGTGTCAGGGAAACGACGGATTCATATACGATGCCTTCCCGGCAATACAGGGTGAAGCCGAAGACCACAACTGCATCTGGGACCTCAATAAATTCTATTCCACAGGCAACAAAGTGGAGCAGTTCCGCGAGGAAAATCTCGTGCGTATCCTCGGGACGTGGGGACAGGTAGTCGACGATGCCGTGGCAGGCCTAATAGAATTCCGTCCCACACCTCAGATTCAGGGACGAATAATCGCCAACGGTCTTGCGGCCTATCAGTTCAATGAGTCGAATCCCCACAACGACAATATCGAGATTCTTACCAAGAACTGCATCAAATATCTCGGCAAATCAAGCGACTACAGATTTACAAGTCCTGGCGAGGACAATGTCGCCAGATTCGAGGGGGATACAAAATCCATAGTACTCGGCACATGGGGACAGGACTGGGATCATCAGGCCGCCGGTATCGTGGAATTTGAACCCCGGATTGAAACGCGCTCCAAAGCAATCCGCTCCGATATCATTGACAATGAGATAAACAAGACCAAAGCTCATCCCGGCACAGTGATAGCCAACGGTATCGGATGCATGCAGCTGCACGCCAACGGCACCCGAAACGACTTCCTCGCCAACACCGAATTGCTTACCCGCAATATCGTGGACTATCTCTCGCCGTGGCATGGCGAAATGACAGGCCTGGAGAATGTGACCCGTTCCGCCAAGGCAAGTTTCAGGGCCCGCAAGGGAGGTATCGACTTCGAAAACCTACCCGTCGCCACCATCGTCACGGTCCACAGCGCTGACGGTCGCCTGACCGATACTTTCACAGCCGAGGGATGCGGCTCATGCGACATCTCCGCCCGCGGCCTCGTAATAGTCACCGCCAACGGTCTTTCCACAAAACTTCTCATACCTTAAACGAATTATCCGTGAATCTCAGAACTCCTGCCATAGCGGCAGCCATAATGATCCTGCCGGGCTTCAATGCCCCGGCAGGGATCGTAGCACACTACCCGATGGAAATCAACAACTCGGCACAGATCTCCGAGCGTATCACCGGCCGTACATTCGATGTGCTCGGTAACTTCGGTGCTGAAAAGGCACCGGGCGTAAAAGGGGACGCCCTGTATCTCGACGGCTACACCTCCTATATCGGTGCCGTTATGCCGCGCCTCAACCCCATGCGGCGCGCCACCGTTTCGCTGTGGGTGGCCATAGACTCATACCCTATAGTGAAAGTCGACACCGAAGATCCCGGGGGACAGACATGTATCGTGAACTGTCTCGACGACAACGCCCGCACAGGATTCGGTTTCTTCCTCGGATTCGACGGCCAGTACAGTTTCCAGATATACGTCGGAGGAGAGAAAGCTGTGGTAAATGTGCCTTCAGGACTTCCCAAATACCGGTGGAACTGTCTTGCCGCTGTGATCGATGCCGATGCAGGAACTCTGGTATTCTACAACAACGGCGAGGAAGTGGCCCGGTGCGACTGTTCTCACGGCGACATATCGTTCGGCGAGTCCACCATGCATATCGGTCAGGACGGCTGGGAAGAATGGCTCGGCACAGGAGCCGATGCCTTCCGGACAACAGCCTTCGGGGGCGTGATCGACGAGCTGACCGTCCACGACGAAGCGCTGACTCCCGATGTGATGCGCGGATGGCGCGCGGATGCGACTCCGGTTGTCACGGCACCGGCAGCACGATATGAAGGTGACAGATGGCGCCCCATGTTCCACGGCCTACCCTCCGCTGCCTGGACAAACGAGACCCACGGCCTTGTACGAGCCGATGACCGCTGGCATATTTTCTTCCAGAAAAACAGTCTCGGGCCATATATGGCACGGCTGCACTGGGGACATCTCACCTCCACCGACCTCTACAACTGGTATGAAGAAAAGAGCGCTCTCGCTCCCGATGTCGCTATGGATATGAAGGGGTGTTGGAGCGGGTGTGTGTTCACGGATCCTGAAATATCCGACAACCGGCCCAACATACTCTATACAGGAGTGGACTATGGCCGTGCCCGCATACTCCGCGCCACCCCCAACGACAATTCACTTCTAAACTGGACAAAAGACGGTGCAGCCCTCATTGACGGACGCCCCGACGGACTCGGCGACGATTTCCGCGATCCCTATTTCTTCCGCAGCAACGGAAAACCGTATATAATAGTAGGTTCCTCCCGCGACAACCGCGGTCTGGTAACTCTTCACAGATACGACAACGGCAACTGGACGCGCTATGAGAATGACGATTTCTACTGGGGCAAGCACACCGAGATAGACGGCAGCTTCATCGAAATGCCATCGCTGACTTTCATGCCCGACGGCACCGCGCTTTTCTGCTATACTCCTTTGGGGACCAAGGACGGCACGGTGGCATTGTACCGTACTGGCTCCATCGGCACCTCCGCCCCTGACGTGGGTCGCTTCATAACCGATAATGCATCGGTGGAACCGCGACGTATCGACATGTTCGGTCGTGACGGATACGGTCTTTTATCCCCTTCCATTTCCGTAACGGACGGACGTGTCATCGCACTCGGCATAGTTCCGGATAAACTCGGAAGCGCCGACAACAAGGCGAACGGATGGGCGCACTGTTATTCACTCCCGCGGGAGTGGAGCCTTGACGCCGACCGCCAGCTGTGCCAGAAACCGGCCAAGGAACTGGAACGTATGCGGCAGCGCCCCTCTTTCTCCCGGCAGAACTTCACCCTAAACGGCGAGCAGACCATAGGCGCAGGCCGACAGATGGAATTCAAAGCCACCGCCATCTGCGGCACCGCACCGTGGGGAATACGTTTTCTAAAGAATCCTGACAATCCCGATCATTCCTACGCCTCTCTGACGATAAATCCTGCCGACGGCACCGTCACCCTCTCGCTCCAGCACATGCCCCGCATCGTGAACGACCATATATATGACGGCCTTTACACGGCAAGTTTCCCCGATCTTATCTCCCCGGGCAAAGAAGTGACAGTGAATCTGTTCATCGACGGCTCAATAGCCGACATATTCCTCAACGAACGATACGCCGCATCGGTGCGAATCTTTCCGCATGACGAAAACGGGTTACAGGCGGAGATATTCTCGCAGAACGGCGATACAGGCTTCACGTCAGTGGACGCATGGCCTCTTGATCCCGGTCACAATTACTCCGCCACCTCGCATTTCATACCTGAAATAAAACCCTCGCACCGCATGGCGATGCTTGTGGAGAACAACAACTTCTCCACACTTTCCCCGTCAGAAAGGGCTGCGATAAATATCTTCCGGGCAACCTGTCCGGAGGGAGATATTCTCACACCTTCCGACCTTAGCGCGCTGCGCTTCGACAACTACGGCACATTGTGGGTACATATCGATCGCACCGGAACGGCTCGCGAAGATATACCGCTGTCCACATCGGACGTTACCTCGGCCATCTCCTCATTCCTCGCGCAAAGCGGGTCGGTCTACCTTTCAGGCCACGCCACCCTGCTTCTTCCCGCTACCGGTCGTGTCGACAGCAAGTTCGCTCCCAATATCTTCGGCAACGGCGACGGCGGTAACGGCAATGATGTATGGAATCTACAGCCCCGCATAGGGTATGCCTTCCGCGAAAGCGATCCCTCACAATATTACGACCGCTCCGGCCATTACATCTACCAGGATCTCTATACCGCTGACACCGGTGCCGGACGCACATTCCCGATGGAAGGTACCGGCGACGGCACCCCCATGTGGCGCGAAGACCATAACTGCATGTGGGATCTCAACGCCATACCGTTCAACGCCGATGGACGCAACACCGTGGAAAAGTTCGAGAACGAGACCAATTCCACAGTACTCGCCCAGTGGGGGCATGTGCAGGATCATGCCGTGGCAGGAATCGTGGAATTTCATCCCGTAGCCCGATCACGAGCAGAGTCAGCTCAGGGTACAGTGATAGCGAACGGCCTTGCAGCCTGCGAACTCGCTCCCCGCTTCGGCGGCAACTCATATACAGCCAATGTCGAACGCCTGACCGCCAATATCCTGAGCTATCTCGAATTAAAGGACTCGCGGGGGAGCATCACTGCGATCTCCTCTCCCGAATCCGACAAGGACTCTCCTGCGGAGCCTGAATTCATCGCCCGTAACGGAGGAGTGGAATACGACGGAGTGACTCCCGGCACCGCCATATATATCTATTCTCCAGACGGCAGGCTCCTCACACGCTCCACCGCCGTTTATCCGTCCGGAGTAATATCCGTTCCCCGTCGCGGCGCAGTCATAGTGCGCTGCGGCCAACATGCGGCCAAACTCCTTATAAAATAAGCCCCGGCGCGCACATTCAGCCCCCGGCGGCACGATTTTGATAACATCCGCAACATCTGTTATAGGCCCCGACGCACCCTTTTTCGTAACTTTGCCCCGCTTTCGGGCCGCGACGTCCCCTCCCCGTCAGCACAGGGGCGTCCCCCGGTAAAAACAAATCCTTCACTATTCTCCAATCCCGATGAAAAACCCGATTTCATTCCTACTCGCCCCCGTGGCCGCACTGGCGGCCGCAGCCCCCGCCGGGGCAGCACTGGTGGCCCACTTCCCCATGGACGTGCGCGGCGGCCAGATCAC
>URZG01000148.1 GCA_900552325.1 uncultured Porphyromonadaceae bacterium
ATTACCGCGCGTGGCTGAAAGAGAACAAGCCGGTGCGTCAGGAGTCCTCGCGTCAGGCCGAACTGCCCCGCGAACGGCAGCGCAAGGAGCGCCCTGCCCGTCTGACATTCAAGGAGCGCCGCGAGATGGAGGAACTTGAGAAGGAACTTGAGGAACTCAACCGCGAGAAAGCTGAACTGGAAGCGCTCTTCTCATCGGGTGCCGAAGTGAAAGATATCGCCGCGAAGTCGGAGCGTTTCTCGGCTCTTGCCGGCATAATCGACGAAAAAGAACTGCGGTGGCTCGAACTTTCGGAAAAAGCCTGACCTGAACGGCGCATTTTTTCGGCGCTGTCGCGTTAGAATAGGCGGGAGGCCCTGACGCGCTTCCCGCCGGAAGCCTTGAAAATCGGATTTGGAAAGGTTCGGCGGAATTATTACCTTTGCAGGTTCAATATGGCGTGGTCTCGCGCTGCGCTGACGATAGTAAGGATTGGATACTTTTATTCACATACTGACGTCGGGACTCCTGATAGGGGTTTTCGTATCGGCTCCTATGGGGCCGATCGGTATGCTTGTAATCCAGCGTACGCTCAACAAGGGGCGCCGTGCCGCTTTTTTCACCGGCATAGGCGCGGCGCTTTCTGATCTTACCTATTCGCTGCTGACGGGTCTGGGAATGTCGTTTGTCACGGATTTCATTACCGACAACGAACTCCTTCTGCAGATCGTGGGGTCGGTGGTTCTCTGCGCTTTTGCCTTCTATCTTTTCAAAAAGACTCCTGCCCTGGCTCTCAAGACTCCCGACACGGCTCCGGAGAGCCCCTGGAAGGATTTTGTGACGGGTTTCTTTTTTACTTTCGCCAATCCGCTGATACTGTTCTTTATAATAGGTCTGTTCGCCCGGTTCAATTTCTTTCTGCCGGAGTTCAGTTACTATCATTATATTTTGGGATACGTATCAATATTCGGAGGTGCTCTCGGCTGGTGGTGGCTCATAACTTTTGTCATAGACAAAGTGCGCGGCCATTTCAATGTGCGGTCGATGTGGTTCCTAAATCGGATAATAGCCGTGATTCTTCTTATAATGGCCGCTGTAGGACTCTACAAAGGGGTGCGGGGATTCATGGCGATTGGCAATAATCCACCAACTGTTAATACGCAGACTGATGAACAGACAACTGAGCATGACGTTGCCGTTGAACCGGTGCCTTGACTCGCTGGACGCATCGAAGATCGCCGGAGAGCTGGAGGTATGCGGCACGCGTCTGTCGATCGACAGCCTCAACTGGCCTGCTGAATTCCCTTACCGCCCGCTCACGGTGGTTACCGGAGCGCACTCCGGCACAGCCATCTACCTTGATTTCCTCGTGAGGTGCAACTATCTGCGCGCCGAAAACTACACCGATAATTCTCCGGTCAGCGAGGACTCATGCGTGGAGTTCTTTGTGGCTCCCGATCCGTCGTCGCCGGGCGATTATTTCTCAATAGGGATCAACTGTATAGGCAGTATCCGGGCCACCTTCCACAGCGCGGAGGGCTCCTCCCGCCTGTGTACCCCCGATGAACTCGCCGGCATACGCCGGTATGCTTCCGTCGGGAGTCGCCCTTTCCGTGAGGTGGAGGGCTCCTTTATCTGGAGCGTGACGGTGGCTATCCCGCTCAGGATGTTAGGGCTGGAATACGGTGATTCTCCAATGAAGATATGCGGCAATTTCAACAAATGCGCCGCCCTTACGTCGCAGCCCCATTATCTCAGCTGGGCGCCGATACGCTCGGAACATCCCGACTTCCACCGTCCAGAGGCTTTCGCCCCGATAATTCTTCAGTAGGATTTTCCCCGTTCTCAAAAAAATCGTAACTTTGCACTAATTTTAAACCAACTATAACGACAATGAGAAAAAATATCGTAGCAGGCAACTGGAAAATGAACACCACCCTCGCTGAAGGTGTGGGCCTGGCCAAGGACGTTAACGAAGCACTCAAAGGGGTAGACGCAAAATGCGACGTGATCATCTGCGTGCCTTTCACTCACCTGGCTTCAGTAGCCGCCGTTATTGACAGCAACAAGCTCGGTCTCGGTGCCGAAAACTGCGCCGACCATCTCAAAGGCGCCTATACCGGCGAGATCTCCGCTCCGATGGTAGCCTCCACCGGCGCTAAATATGTTATCCTCGGTCACTCCGAACGTCGTCAGTACTACGGCGAGACCTCCGAGATCCTCAAGGAGAAAGTAAACCTGGCTCTCGCCGAGAATCTCACCCCGATCTTCTGCATCGGCGAAGTGCTTGAGCAGCGTGAGGACGGCTCTTTCCTCGATGTCGTTACAAAACAGATCGAGGAAGCGCTCTTCGACCTTTCCGCCGAAGACTTCTCCAAGATCATCCTCGCCTACGAACCCGTATGGGCTATCGGTACCGGCAAGACTGCCACCGACGACCAGGCTCAGGAAATGCACGCACACATCCGCTCGGTCATCGAGAAGAAATACGGCAAGGAGATCGCCGACAACACCTCGATCCTCTACGGCGGTTCCTGCAAGCCCGGCAACGCCAAGGCTCTCTTCGCAAAGCCCGACGTGGACGGCGGCCTGATCGGTGGCGCCGCTCTCGACGCAGCATCCTTCATGGGCATCGTCGAAGCTTTCTGAAATGCCGTTCACATCTGAATTGATGTCAATACGCAGATATATAATAGCCGCAGTAGCCGCGGCGGTATCGCTTTCCCCTCTGCGGGGGCAGGATACCGCCACGGTTGCCGCCGCGGCTGATTCTTCGCTCACTGTCGTCGACGCCATAAACGCCGGGGGCAATATCGTGGTGGAGATGGATTCGGCGCTGCTGGAGCTTATAGTTCCCTCCTCGGCCTCGGAAGAGGGCGCGGGCGGTTCCGAATCGACTGAAACAGCGCCGGAGCGTCAGCAACGCCCCAACGCCCAGGGGAAAATCGTGGGTTACCGCGTGCAGATTTATGCCGACAACAATGTGCGTACGGCCAAATCAGAGGCCCGTATGCGCGAACGTGCCGTCGGGCGTATTTTCCCCTACAACACTTATGTAACCTATTCCTCGCCTTACTGGCGCCTGCGTGTAGGGGATTTCCACACCCAGGAAGAAGCTCAGAAAGCGGCGACCGCCATCAGGCAGGCTTTTCCCCGCTATGCCCGCGAGGTGCGCGTGGTGCGCGACCGTGTGTATGCCCGCTGAAACGGCTGTATCCATTTAACTGAAGAAATATGCCCGAAGATTTTGATGCCGCACAACTTCAACCCGACGAGCTTCCAGTCGTGGAGGCGATAGCCGGCCATTACCGGGAAATTCTGCGTCTGCTCGGCGACGATCCGTCACGCGAAGGGCTGCTCAAAACCCCGATGCGCGCCGCCAAGGCCATGTGGTTCGCCACGAAAGGGTTCAGGCAGAATCCGGCCGAGATCCTCAACCAGGCGATTTTCGAGTATGCCGGTTCAAAAATGGTGGTGGTGCGCGACATTGAATTCTATTCGCTTTGCGAGCATCACATACTGCCGTTTTTCGGCACGGTAAGCATCGGATATGTACCTTCCGGCAAGATGATTGGTCTGAGCAAACTCGCCCGTCTGGTGGATGCTGTGGCCCGGCGTCTGCAGGTTCAGGAACGAATGACGGCGCAGATATGCGAAGAGCTGCAGAAGACCCTCGCTCCGGCAGGTGTGATAGTGACCTGTTCGGCTGCACACCTTTGCATGAAGATGCGAGGGGTGGAGAAGCAGCAGGCTTTCACCGATACGTACGATTATTGCGGAGTGTTCGCCTCCGACCCTATGTTGCGTCAGGAATTTTTCTCTTTGGTGAAAAGCTGATTCGATTCCGTCCGGAACGTGACATAAAAACGGAACTCCTTCATGATGTGTCATCATCGCGAAGTAGTTCCGTTTTTACGTGTTGACGCCGGGAGTCAGCGCCGCGTTATTTTACTGTTACCTTGAGCTTGGCATAAGCGCGTTCGGCTTTAGCGAGAGCTTCGTCAACGGTGGGGGCGGTGGCAAGAATAACACCCATGCGGCGGTGTCCGCGCACTTCGGGCTTGCCGAAAATACGCATCTGCACTCCGTCTTCGGCCAGCACCTCCTCGAGGTTGTCGAATTCCACTGTATCGGTGTCGCCTTCCACAACGATGGCTTTGGAGGCCGAGGGCCCGTAGAAACGGATGGACGGCACGGGGAGCCCGAGCAGCGCGCGGGCATGAAGTCCGAACTCGCTGAGATCCTGCGAGATCATGGTCACCATGCCGGTGTCGTGGGGACGCGGTGATACTTCGCTGAATATCACCTTGTCGCCTTTGATGAACAGCTCGACGCCGAAGATGCCGTAGCCGCCGAGGGCATCAGTCACTTTCTTGGCGATGGTGCGCGCCTGCTCTATTGCCGAGGCGCTCATGGGCTGAGGCTGCCACGACTCGCGGTAGTCACCGTTGACCTGGTGATGTCCGATAGGTTCGCAGTATGTGGTGCCGGAGCATGAGCGTACTGTAAGGAGGGTTATCTCATAGTCGAAATCCACGAAACCTTCCACAATAACGCGGCCGGCACCGGCACGGCCCCCTTCCTGTGCCTCGCGCCATGCGGCGTCGATGTCGGCTTCGGATTTTATGGTTGACTGTCCGTGTCCGGAAGAACTCATCACGGGTTTCACCACGCAGGGTATGCCGATTTCGCGTACGGCACGGTCGAATTCCTCGCGGGTCGATGCGAAACGGTAGGGCGAGGTGGCTATGCCGAGTTCCTCGGCGGCCAGGCGCCGGATCCCCTCGCGGTTCATTGTGAGGCGTGCCGCACGGGCCGTGGGGGTTACTTTGAAGCCCTCTTTTTCCAGTTCTACCAGCTCGGGAGTGGCGATGGCTTCGATTTCGGGTATGATATGGTCGGGACGTTCCTGTTCGATGACCTCGCGGAGTTTCACGGCATCGAGCATCGAGAAAACGTGGCTGCGGTGTGCTACCTGCATCGCGGGGGCGTTGGCGTATTTGTCGCACGCCACTACTTCCACTCCCATGCGTTGGAGCTCGATTGCAACTTCCTTGCCCAGCTCGCCGCTACCCAGCAGAAGGGCCTTGCGCCCTGCGGGCGTCATTACCGATCCTATTTTTGTCATTGAATTGATAAGATGAAATGTGATGTGAAGTCCGCATGGTCCACCATGCTTTTTCAGGGGGCAAAGTTACTAAAATTGCTATTATCACGCAAGCGATATATTCAAACCCTCGGCCCGGTATATTTGTTATCAATATAGAGTTTCAACTTTCCGATTATGGGATCGAGGTCAGCATCCGCACAGATTAATGTATATCCGCCGCGGTGGTACCGGGCGGTTCTCACCGTGGCGCGTTATATTGTACTGGCGCTGTCGGTGGGGATGATCGTGTGGATAACGCGCGATACCATCGACGGCATCAGTCTGTTGTCCTCTCCGGGATATATGCGCTATCAGTTCGGTGTATGCCTGTTTTTCCTGTTCGATATCATGCTGGAAACATTCGGTGTGCCTCGGGGAGAACGATGGAGATGGCTGCGCAATCATCTTCTGTTCATATTGGTTAGCGTGCCCTGGCTTTCGCTTTTCGGCTGGTGGCATCTTGAACTTTCCCCTACGGTGGCATATCTGGTGAAGTTCATTCCGATGATCCGCACCGGTTATGTGGTGGCGCTTGTCACCGGGGCGCTTACGGCTAACAAGGCGGTGTCGCTTCTTGCCGTGTATGTGATGTGGACCGCCGCGTCGGTGTATTTCGGCTCGCTGATGTTCTTTGTGGAGGAATCTCCTGTCAACCCGCAGGTCGATTCGTGGCCCACCGCCATGTGGTGGGCTTCGGTGAGCATGACCACTCTCGGGTCCTCGATAAACGCTGTGACCGTCACCGGACGCGTGCTGGGGATCAT
>URZG01000149.1 GCA_900552325.1 uncultured Porphyromonadaceae bacterium
TGGCCGCGCCACTGCGCCACCACCTCCGGATGTTCGCCGTTGCGCAGCACGGCGATAACGCTCCAGTCGGCCTTGGCCGTGCGCCCACCCACATCCACCGCCACAATGTAGCTCTCCCCGGCTTGGGGTTGCCGCCACACCTTCAGTTTCCCCGCCGAATCCTCCGTGAAGCGGAGTACGCGCAGCGACTCCTCGCCCGTCAGGCGCCCCGAGGCGGCGCTTATCTCCCCGGTCTGGCATGGCGCCGCGGTGCCGGGACGCAGCCGGGCGATCGCCTCGGGCGAGAACACAGCGGCGCCGGTGCAGGCGAACGCCTCCTCTGGCGTGGTGGGGTATTCGGCCATGAACGCCGTGTGGTCGGCCATCTCGGCGCGTTTGGAGTGGTACCACTGTATCCGCTCCAGGGAGAGTCCGTGGTCCTGCCACAGGGCGCGCTCGTAGTCGTCCATCGAGTTCCACAGCGCCTCGGGGTCGGCCACCGCCTCCTGGTATATCTCTATCTCGTACCAGGGCACGAATACCGCCCTCTTGTCGCCGGCGCCGCGCACCGAGCGGTACCATTCGCGGTGGAAGAAGTTGCCCACGCCGTTGGCCGTGGACTCCAGCACGATCAACGTCAGCGGTTCACGGGCTATGGCTCCGCAGATAGTACGGATGAAGTCGGTGGGGCGCGCCGAGGGGGTATCCTTCCAGAACGCCACCTCCGTGAGATGCGCCATGGCATAGTCGGAGCCGCGCACGGAGTTGACGCTCTCGGAGGAGGCGATGGTGATGTGACAGTTGCGGCCTGCTATCTCGCGGATGCCGCTCTGCCCCTGGAAGGCGCGGATCGCCGGCGGCTCGTCCCCCTCCCAGAGTTCGGCGGGATAATGCTTGAGCATCGTCTCGAGCATCCCGCGTATGGCGCCCGACACCCCCTGCACCTGCGAGCAGAGGAGCGAATGCCAGTCGCGCACGCGGCAGCACTGCATCCAGGCGATGTACATCTCCACCACCGTAGTGCACCCCCACTGGCGCGCTTTCAGCACGATAAGGCGCATGGGGCGCCCGGCCAGACGGTCGCGTTCGAGGGCTTCGACCACGCGGCGCTGCCCGCGGTTGAGGCGTAGCGGCACAAGCTCGGGGCGCACCTTGTCCTTGATCCGGGCGCAGGTCACGGCCCAGTACTCGAAGTCGTGGCGGCAGCGCAGGCGCCGCCAGTCGTGGGCCGAGCGCATGAGGGGCCAGTCGGGGTCGCGGGTCATCTCCGCGGGTATCAGTTCGGTATGGCCCGTGAACGGGTTGCGGCGCTGTGTGCGCGCCTCGGGGCAGGTGCATCCGCGGCCCGATTCCGGGTCGTAGGCAGCCGCCGCTTTTTCGGCTTCGCGGCGCCGCAGGTTTTCTTGAAGGATTACGCTGAAATGAAAGTCTTTAGTCATGATGCTACAAAATTACGGCAAGGCATGGCGCCCGCGTATATTACAATCTTCCGTGCTGTTTGCGCGCGTGCGGATTTTTTTTCGTAACTTTGCGGTTAGAAAAAAGGATCCTTCTAAAATGAACATTTCTTACAACTGGTTAAAAGACTACGTAGATTTCAGCCTTACCCCCGCCGAGACCTGCGACGCGCTGACGTCGACAGGGCTGGAAACCGACGGCCTGGAGGAGGTTGAATCCATCCGCGGAGGGCTCCGCGGGCTGGTTATCGGCAAGGTGCTCACCTGCGTGGAGCACCCCGACAGCGACCATCTCCATATCACCACGGTCGACCTCGGCACCGGCGAACCGGTGCAGATCGTCTGCGGCGCCCCCAATGTGGCCGCCGGGCAGACCGTGGTCGTAGCCACCGTAGGCACCACCCTCTACGACGGCGACAAGGAATTCCAGATCAAACGTTCCAAGATCCGCGGCGTGGAGTCGCTGGGCATGATCTGCGCCGAGGATGATATCGGCGTGGGCTCCTCGCACGACGGCATCATCGTGATAGACCGCGAGGTGGCTCCCGGCACCCCCGCCGCCGAGTTCTACGGACTGCAGAGCGACTACGTGCTGGAGGTGGACCTCACCCCCAACCGCATCGACGCCGCCTCGCACTACGGCGTGGCGCGCGACCTCAATGCCTGGCTCTGCCGCCATACCAAGTGCGGCAACCTGCGCCGCCCCTCGGTGGAGGCCTTCGCCCCCGACCGCGCCGACGGCGCCGTCGCCGTGGAGGTGCTCGACCCGCAGGGTGCGCCCCACTACAGCGGCGTGACCATCCGCGGCGTCAAGGTGGCCGAGAGCCCCGAATGGCTGCGCCGCCGTCTCACCGACATCGGCCTGCGCCCGATCAACAATATCGTCGACATCACAAACTACATACTCCACGGCTACGGCCAGCCGCTCCACTGCTTCGACCTCGACAAAGTGGAGGGTGACAGGATTGTGGTACGCACCTGCCCCGAGGGCACCAAGTTCACCACCCTCGACGGTGTGGAGCGCACCCTCTCGGAGGCCGACCTGATGATCTGTGACGCCGTAAAGCCGATGTGCATCGCCGGCGTGTTCGGCGGACTCGACTCCGGCGTGACCGAGGCCACAACCTCGGTGTTCATCGAGAGCGCCTGCTTCAACCCCACCCGCGTGCGCAAGACCGCCCGCCGTCACGGCCTCTCCACCGACGCCTCTTTCCGCTACGAGCGCGGCTGCGACCCCAATGCCACGATGTATAACCTCAAGCTGGCCGCCCTGATGATCAAGGAACTGGCCGGCGGCGAGATCTGCGGCGAACCGTTCGACTTCTATCCCGAGCCGGTGGCGCCCTATCCCGTGGAACTGACTTCGGCATATCTCGATAACCTCGTGGGCAAACATATCCCCGCCGAGGAGGCCGAGGCCATCATGGCGTCGCTCGAGATAGAGGTGGCCTCCAGGGAGACCGCCGCCGACGGCACCGTTACCTGGCAGCTGCGGGTGCCCACCTACCGTGTTGACGTGCGCCGCCCCTGCGACGTGGTGGAGGAGATCCTGCGCATCTACGGCTACAACAACGTGGAGTATTCCACTACCGTACATTCCTCCCTGCAGTTCAAGACCGCTACCGATGCCGCCGCCGACCTGCAGAACCTTATATCCGAACAGCTCACCGCCCAGGGCTTCAACGAGATAATGAACAACTCGCTGACCTCGGCGGCCTACTACGAAGGTCTCTCCGTATATCCCGCCGACAACTGCGTGGCCCTGCTCAACCCCCTGAGCTCCGACCTCGGCGTGATGCGCCAGACCCTCATCTTCGGCGGCCTGGAATCGCTGGCCCACAACCTCAACCGCAAGGCCGACGATCTGGCCATGTATGAGTTCGGCCACGTCTACTTCCTCCGCCCCGGTGTGGAATCCACCGCCGACGCCCCGCTGGCTCCCTACAAGGAGGGGACACGCCTGGCGATGTGGCTCTGCGGCGACCGCCGCCGCGGCAACTGGGCGCGTAAGGCCGAGGAGGCCGACTTCTTCGACCTCAAGGCGGCTCTCGAAGGGGTGCTCCTGCGTCTGGGACTCGACTCGCGGCAGGTTGTCACCGAGCCGTCGTCCGACAACGACCTCTTCGCCGTGGCGCTGGCCGTAAAGACCCGCAACGGCAAGACGCTCGGCCATATCGGCCTGGTAGCCAAGAAGCTGCTCCACCGCTTCGACATCTCCCTCCCCGTGGCTTTCGCCGAACTCGACTGGGATGCCCTCTGCCGTCTGGCCGAGAAGCAGAAAGTGGAGTTCACGCCGCTGCCCAAGACCCTCCCGGTGCGCCGCGACCTGGCTCTGCTGGTCGACAAGGCCGTGCCGTTCGCCGAAATCGAGGCCGCCGTGCGTCAGGCCGGAGGCAAACTCCTGGGCGACGTGGAGCTCTTCGACGTCTACGAGGGTGAGAACCTGCCTGCCGGCAAGAAGTCGTATGCCATCACCTTCACCCTCCAGGATCCCGAAAAGACCCTGGCAGACAAGCAGATCGAGGCCGCCGTGGCCCGCATCGTGGCCAACCTCGGAAAGCGCACCGGCGCCGAACTGAGATAATATGATTGTGTAACCGATTAACAAACAAAATACGAAAATTCCAATATGGGACGCGCTTTTGAGTACCGTAAAGCAAGAAAACTGAAACGTTGGGGCAACATGTCCAAAACCTTCACCCGCATCGGCAAGGAGATTACCATCGCGGTGAAAGCTTCGGGTCCCGACCCCCACACCAACCCCCGTCTGCGCGCGCTTCTCCAGAACGCCAAGGCTGAGAACATGCCCAAGGATACCGTGGAACGCGCCATAAAGAAGGCTTCCGACAAGGACGCAAAGGACTATAAGGAGCTGACTTACGAGGGATACGGCCCCCACGGCATCGCTATCTTCGTAGAGGCCGCTACCGACAACAACACCCGCACCGTGGCCAACGTCCGCTCTTACTTCACCAAACATGGCGGCTCGCTGGGCACACAGGGCTCCCTCACATTCCTCTTCGACCACAAGGTGGTGCTCAAGATCGCCGCCAAACCCGATGTGGAGCTCGAGGAGCTTGAACTGGAGCTGATCGACTGCGGCGTGGAAGAGGTGGAGGCCGACGACGAGGGCTCCGTAATCCTCACCGGTGCTTTCGAAGAGTACGCCAACATACAGAAATACCTCGAGGATAACGGCTTCGAGATCCAGTCCACCGAGTTCGTGCGTATCCCCAACGACCTCAAGACGGTCACCGAGGAGCAGCGCGCCTCCATCGACAAACTCCTGGAGAAACTCGAGGAGGATGACGATGTGACCCAGGTATTCCACAACATGCAGGAAGACTGATCCGCGCCGCTGCCGCCCGCCGGCAGCCCCGCCGTACATGCCGCCACACGCCGCGCAGCCGCGCCGTGTGGCGGTTGTTTTTTTCATAGAGGTTAGGGGTTAGAGTAGCCATCCGGGATAAACGCTCACTGTGTTCGCGCCACAATATGTAGGAGCGCTTCGTGGATAGGAAAGCAGGTTTTCAACCTGCGGTTGTTGTGGTGGCCTACGTTTGACAGGCGGAGGTTGGAACCCCTGCATTCCTACGGGGATGCGGCTCTGACAGCAGCGTTATAGATTGTTAAATAAATGTTAACGGGAGATAAATAATGTAGGCGATTGCTAAATAATTTTGTACTTTTGTGCGTTACGAACATTTGGCAGTTCGGTGCGGCCTTGATGCCGCATTATCACTCGCTGCCTTATGCAAGAATCTATACCTTGAAACTGACGTAACCGCGCTTTTCAATCCAAAATTGAGTTTAGCTGTACGCCTTTTTCTTACTTTCATCTTTACAGCCGGCTGTGTTGTGTTGTTGTGCGCCGGTTACTTACATAATATCTGAATTATCATTAACATTCTAACTTTACTTATTTTATTACTATCATGAAAAGAGTTTTGTGTTGGCTATGCTTCGTCATGGCCCTGTCTCTCTTCCCGGAGAGGGCTCTTGCTGACTTTTATCCGTCAGAAATGTACTTGTGGTACTGTGTTGATGGAACGGACAAAGACAGTTCAGGTTGGTCCAAGAGGCAGCTCATGAGAAAGAGCGATGACGGGAAGTCTTTTTCCTTCAATCTTCCGGAAGCCACAAGTCACGTTCTTGTGATTTTTGCAAGCCAGAACATCGACAACGCGACCAATGCCGATCTTTCTCCTAACTGGAGCTACCTGCAGGGCAATAACTCCTGGTGTCAGTATTGCGCAGGCACCGGCACCAATACCCTTACCAATGGCAATACCTTGTATGCCTATGGTACTGCATCCACCAATTATCAGAAGATTACCGGTTCAGGTGCACAGACCATTACCCTGACCAGAACTAACTTGTTGGATGGGGAGTCCCATGAGACACTTAAGTTTTCGCAGGTAGCTACAGGAACACCTGCCGACAAACCCT
>URZG01000150.1 GCA_900552325.1 uncultured Porphyromonadaceae bacterium
AATCCCGAAACGGCTTACGAGGCCCGCGCCTACTCCGACGACGAGAAGGGCGAGATTGTGGAGTTTACCACAGGTAATATTCCATTTATACCCAATATGAATTTCGACCAGTGGTGTATGACCGGCAAGTACTGGAGTCCCTGGGCTGAAGGCGGTCAGCCTTACTGGGATACAGGCAATAAGGGCGCTGCTACCGTGGGCGACGGCAATGTGTTCCCGACTGACATCACATCAAGCGGAACCGGGAAAGGCGCCCTTCTGAAAAGTCTGTTCGCCGGAATAGGCGCTTTCGGAAAATTCGCGGCAGGCAGTCTCTATCTTGGATCCTTCCTGCGTATAGAGAGCCTTAACGGAGTGTTGTCATTTGGCCGGCCTTTTACCCAGCGACCCACTAAACTGCGCGGGTATCTGAAATATAAGACTGCTCCAATCAATTATGCCAAAACTCCATACGAAAATCTTATGGGGCAACCGGATACGTGTATCGTGTGGTGTGCGCTTATAGATGCGCCCGAACCTTTTGAAATACGTACGACTCCGGACAATCGCCATCTTTTCAATGAAAAAGCTCCGGACGTAATCGCATACGGGAAGGTTGAATACGGCGAGAATATCCCGAATTTCATCCCCTTTGAGATAGAACTCAACTATCGTTCAACCTCGCGTGTTCCGAAATATATACTTATCGTGTCCTCGTCAAGCAAGTACGGCGACTACTTTACCGGTGGCGACGGCTCTGAGCTGTATCTTGATGATTTCGAGTTACTTTATGATTACTAATCTCTCCTGATATGAAGAAGATTCTAACTATTGCGACTGCGGCGCTCCTTTTTGGCGCCGGATCGGCTAAGGCCGACTCCCTGATGTTCAATAACCCCGAAAACAGGGCTCACTTCGGCGTACGTGCCTCGCTCGATATCTCCTCGGCGGCCAACGGCGGCGTGTTCTATTCCAACAAACCGGGATTCTCGGTTGGTGCGGTTTACAGTATTCCCGTGGTGGCTAATTTCTATTTCGAGCCCGGACTTTCGCTATTTTACGATGTGTTCGGCACGATGCATTTCGACACCGAGGATGTTACTTTCCCTTCCGCCGAACCGGGCGGTGAGCCTACGGTGAAGCCGGTGGTATATCAGATCGACGGGTCGGTGCGCAACCTCGGTTTCCGCGTTCCGTTGAATTTCGGTTATCATTTCGATTTCGCACCCGATATACGTGTGCATGTGTTCACGGGGCCGCAGCTCAACGCCTCTTTCTGGGCACGGTCCTATCAGTACGACCACATCACCCCGAACGGTACAAAGGTGGGTAAATCCTCGGCCTCGGCATTCGGCACCGGCGGTTTCAAGCATTTCGATGCGCAGTGGAATTTCGGCGTCGGACTCGATTACGGCAGCTATATGGTGGCCGTACAGGGTTCCGTAGGCATGACGCGTCTCCGCGATGCCGTCGACCCCATCAAAAAAGACATGCGCCGCAACATTTTCTCCATCACCCTCGGATACAACTTCTGATCAAAGCTGTATCGAAATTGCCAAAATCGGGTTTAATGTAGGGACGCTCCACGGAGCGTCCCTACAGTTTGATGATGTTTGGCTTTTACGATACACCCTCCTACAGCAAAACTGTTTCAGGCAATTTTGATACTGCTTCTCTTATTACACCCGGATCAGCCGTTATGGTACGCCTCCTCTCAGAGGATGCGGCCTTCGTCGCGGTAGGAGTAGTAGCCGGAGGGGCCGATGATGATGTGGTCCTGCACTGAAACATCGCAGATAAGGCATACCTCCTTGATTTTGCGGGTGATGTTGTCGTCGGAGACGGAGGGCTGCATGTTGCCCGAAGGGTGATTGTGCACCAGTATGATTGCCGACGAGAGGTGGTCGATTGCGCTTTTGGCTACAAGGCGCGCGTCCACGTAGGTGGCGGCGAGTCCCCCTTTCCCCATCCGTTCGGCGTGTTGCACGCGGTTGGCGCGGCTGAGGTGCAATATCCAGAATTCTTCGTAGTTCAGGCGTTCGAGATGCGAACGCATGTAGGTATATACGTCGCGGCTCGACGCCATCTGCGGGTCTTTCACACCGAGGTCGGTCTGGCAGCGGGCGCCGAAGTTCATCGCCGCCACGAGAAGAGTGGCTTTGGCGGGCCCCATCCCTTTGTAGGTACGCATGAGATCCTGCACGGAACGGCGCGCCAGCACACGGAGCTTGTTGTCGTTGTCGCGCAATATCTCGCGGGCGAGGTCGATCACAGATTTGCCGGGAACGCCCGTGCCGAGCAGGAGTGCCAGCAGTTCGGCGTCGGTGAGGGTGTCGAATCCCTGGCGCATCGCTTTCTCGCGCGGCTTTTCATCTTCGGAAAGATCGCGTATTCTCGGCCCCGACGTAAGGGGCGCTTCGTTCTCGTATTCGGGAATCTTGAATTTATTCATGACCGGAAATAGGGATTATTTGCCTTTTCGGAGGGCTATCTCCTCGTTCTGGTCGCGGCCGCGCCCGAGGATGATTTTCAGGAAATAGGCTTTCAGGAAGCCGTAGCCGTAGCCGTAAAGCTGGATCAGCGATGCCGGCACGGCTTTGAGCGCTATGATCGGAGAACGGGTGGCGAAGAGCGCTGCAATGAAGATGGCCAGCAGATAGACTCCCAACGGGAGGAACCACCACGGGGAGCACACGCATCCGAGGATTATCAGTGCCACAGACCCCAGGAGGAACACCGCAGGGAGCCAGTGCACGATCTTCATCGTGTCGGGATAGAGGAGTTTGAGCGTGATGCGCGACATGCCGAACACATATACCTGTCGGGCGAACTTGCGGAAATCCACACGGCGTTTGTGGTACACCGGCAGGTCGGAATAGAGTCCGATAGAGAAACCGGCGTGGCGTATGCGGGTCGACATATCTATATCCTCGGAGAACATCTCGCGGAACCCCCCGGTCTTGCCGTAGACGGTGCGGGAATATCCCATGTTGAATGTGCGCGGCGTGAATTTCTCCAGCGAGATTTTGCCGCCGCGTATCCCTCCTGTGGTGAGGAAGGAGGTCATGGCATGGTTGATGGCTTTCTGCGTGGTGCTGAATGAGGCATCGGCGGCATCCGGCCCCCCGAAACAGTCGTAGGGATGTTCAGCCTGCTTTTCGGCGAGCCGTGCGAAGTAGTCGCGGGGAATCACGCAGTCCGAGTCGAAGAATATGAAATAGTCGCCTGTGGCGTGTTCCAGTCCGTAATTGCGCGCTATCGAACGCCCTTCGTTCTCCTTGAAGAAATATTTCACGTCCAGCCCCTGTGCCGCGTATTTCTCGGCCTGGACCCGGCACGGCACTGTAGAGCCGTCCTCCACAAGGATAACCTCGAAATTGTCGCGGCGAGTCTGTTCCATCAGCGACCGCAGAAGCTCGTCCACCTCGTCGGGGCGGTTGTAAACGGGGATTATTACGGAATAAAAATGTTCGGCCATGGGTGGTGGGGTATAAGTTTTTGTCAGTCCATGCGTTCCTTGTAGTCGGCGTATGTGTAGTTCCTGAGCACCTCGTGCGAGCCGTCAAGCCGCTCAAAAACGATGGATGGGTGCTGTATGCCGTTGAACATGTTGGTTTTCACGGTCGTATAGTGGTTCATATCCTCGAAAGTGAGTCGGTCGCCGATTTTGAGAGGCCGGGCGAAATGCCAGTCTCCCACAAAATCACCGCTGAGGCAGGAATTCCCTCCGATACGGTAGGGGATACCATCCGTAGTGCTTTCAGAGACTGCCGGCTGATAGGGCATTTCCAGGCAGTCGGGCATGTGGCAGGCGAATGAGCCGTCGATGATCGCGGTTTTCACCCCCTGGTTCTCCACCACGTCCACCACCGAGCAGATAAGGTCGCCGGTGCGCCACGTCCACGCGCTGCCCGGTTCGAGGATGACCTTGAGCCAAGGATAACGGGAGCGGAAACCTCGCAGCAGTTCCACAAGATGGTCTGTGTCGTACCCCTCGCGGGTCATCAGGTGGCCGCCCCCCATGTTCACCCACTTCACCTGTGGCAGAAGGTGGCCGAACTGCTCCTCAAAAGCCCGGAGCACTTTTTCAAGGTCGTGGCTCGAAGATTCGCAAAGGGCATGGAAATGAAGCCCTTCAATCCCTTCGGGAACACGGGGCCCGATTATATCGGCTGTCACACCGAAACGGCTCCCGGGGAGTGCGGGGTTGTATATGTCGGTCTCGATCACCGAGCATTGCGGGTTGACGCGCAGCCCCGGCGACACTGTATGCGTGCCCTCCGCGTTGAATCTCATGACCTCTTCCCGGAAACGCTCCCACTGGCTGATGGAGTTGAACGTTATGTGCGAGCTCCCCTGCAGGTATTTTCCGATGGTTTGCGTGGTGTATGCGGGGCAGTAGGAATGAACGAGGGAGCGCAGCTCCTCGTTGCCGAGCTGCAGTTCGTTGAGAGAGGAGGCGGTGCTCTTCACGCCTGCCTCGCGGAAGGGTGCGAAGGTCTTCCACAGGGCGTTGGCCTTGAATGCCATGATGATCTCCACTCCGGCGCGTTGTGCCACGGAGGTTATGAGACCGATGTTGCGGCGGAGTTTCCGCTCATAAACTATATAATAAGGTGTGTTCATCCTAAAATCTTGAATCGTGCGAATTTGAGCATGAGTTTCTTGCGGTCGGCGCCGGAGAAGAGCACGGTTATGCGCTCGCCCGACGGTTCCTCGTCGATCTCTTCGATCACTCCCCGGCCGAAGCGTTCGTGCAGAATCTCCATGCCGCGGTCGATGTCGGCGAGGGTATGACGCGAGAATTCGCCGCTGGCGGCTGCCGGAGAGGGCGCGTCTGCGGGGGCTGCCGCCGGTCCGTAAGCCGGTATGCGGGGTGCAGGACGAGGATCGGGGCGCCGCGGTGAAGGGTCGATGACCGAATGTGTGGCTACCGGCGAATGGTACGACTCGCGGTAGCGGTTCATCATGCCGGCATGGCGTTCCTCGCCGAGGGTAGTGCCCTGTATCAGTTTAAGGAATCGCGGGTCGATGTCGCGCAGGAACGGGGAGGGGCGGCACATCGCTGTGGAGCCGTTGCGGAACCGCGACGAGGCGTATGTCATCACGCACATCTTCCTGGCGCGCGTGATGGCTACGTAGAGCAGGCGGCGTTCCTCCTCGATTTCCGCCGCCGAGGTCTGGGCCATAGCCGAGGGGAAGAGGTCATCCTCCACTCCCACGATTATAACATTGTTGAACTCCAGACCTTTGGCGGCATGTACTGTCATCATGGTAACCTTGGGTTGCTCGGTCTCACCCTCTTTCTGGTCCTGGTCTGTGGCCAGAGATACTTCGGCGAGGAAGGCGGTCATGGAGAGGTCGGGGGTCTCCGACTCCTCGGCCTTGTCGGCCACGAACTCCTGCACGTTGTTGAGGATTTCCTGGAGGTTCTCCTGTTTCGACATGTTCTCCGGCGTGTTGTCCGAGATCAGCGAGGTCAGCATTCCGGTGCGCGAGATGATTGCCGTAGCTATCGCCGCGGCATCGTCGCCGCGGGCGTTCATCTCAGTGAAGCCGCCGATAAGCTCATGGAAAGCAGCGAGTTTCTTCGCCGCCCCGGAGTTGACGCCGGTAGGATAGAGGTCCGGGTTCGAGATTACCTGCCACATACTTACGTCAGCCGCCATTGCGGCGCTGAGCACACGCCCCACGGTGGTGTCGCCGATACCGCGCGCCGGGGTGTTGATGATGCGGCGCAGGGCCTCGTCGTCGTCGGGGTTGACGCTAAGGCGGAAATATGCGATGGCGTCCTTGATCTCCTTGCGCTGGTAGAAGGAGAGGCC
>URZG01000151.1 GCA_900552325.1 uncultured Porphyromonadaceae bacterium
GACCTGCGCCGATGACTATTACATCGAATTTATTCATGGGCCGGGGAATTATCGTTAGCCGTCAGATCGTCGTAGGTGAGGATGGGGTGCAGGGCCGCCTCCGTGTCGTCGGGGTGAGTGATCGGGGTGTTCTGCGGGGCGTTGATAACCACATCGGGGGTCTCGCGCGCCTCGCGGGCGATGGAACGCATCACCTCCACGAAGCGGTCGAGGGTCTCGCGGCTCTCGGTTTCGGTGGGCTCGATCATCAGCGATTCATGGAAGAGGAGGGGGAAGTAGATCGTCGGGGCATGGTAGCCGTGGTCAAGCAGACGTTTGGCCACGTTGAGGGTGGTCACGCCCGTCGACTTGTCGCGCAGGCCGTCGAACACGAACTCATGTTTGCACACGCCGTCGATGGGGAGGAGATAGTCGCTTTTCAGCTTATCCTTCACATAGTTGGCGTTGAGAGTCGCCAGCGGACCGGCCTCCATGAGTCCCTCGCTGCCGAGCGAGAGGATGTAGCTCAGGGCGCGCAGCTGCACGGCGAAGTTGCCGAGGGTGGCCGATACAGATCCAAGTGATTCCGGACCGTATTCCAGGGCGTAGCGCTCATGTTCGGCCACCGGCATGTCGTCGCGGTTGACCCTGCGGCGCACGACGCGGGGAGTGGGGAGGAACTGCTCCAGCCCCTTGCGTACGCCCACCGGACCTGAACCGGGGCCGCCTCCGCCGTGAGGTGTGGAGAAAGTCTTGTGGAGGTTGATGTGCATCACGTCGAAGCCCATGTCGCCGGGGCGCGCCACGCCTAACATGGGGTTGAGGTTGGCGCCGTCGTAATACATCAGCGCGCCGGCCTCATGCACCAGGCGGGCTATTTCGGGGATATTTTTCTCAAAGATACCAAGCGTGTTGGGATTGGTCATCATCACGGCGGCCACCGTATCGTCGAGCAGCGGACGCAGATCGTCGACGTCGACAGTGCCGTCGGGGCGGCTCTTTACCTCCACGATCTCCAGGCCGGCCACTGCTGCCGAAGCCGGGTTGGTGCCGTGGGCCGAGTCGGGCACGATAACCTTGCGGCGGCCGGAGTCGCCCCGGCTCTCGTGGTAGCGGCGTATCACCATCAGACCGGTGAGCTCGCCGTGTGCCCCGGCGAAGGGGTTGAGGGTAAACTCGGCCATACCGCCGATTTCACTGAGCGCTTTCTGGAGGCGCCAGTAAGCCTCAAGTGCGCCCTGAGTGGCGTAAGCCGGAGTGTAGGGGTGAAGACCGGTGAAGCCGGGGTGCGCAGCCATCTCCTCGTTGATCTTGGGATTGTACTTCATCGTGCAGGACCCCAGGGGATAGAAGCCGGTGTCGACTCCGAAGTTGTTGGTCGACATATTGTTATAGTGGCGCACCACCGTCAGCTCGTCACATTCGGGCAGCTCTGGCGCCTCCTTGCGGAGCAGCCCGGCGGGGACGTCGGCCAGGGCGTTGTCGGCGGGGATTCCGCTGTCGGGGAGGAAATAACCTTTGCGTCCGGGGGCTGAAAGCTCAAACACCAGGGAGCCGTATAATTCTCTGTTCATGATTTTCGGTTTTTCAGTGTTGGACGTTCGGTTACATACATTCGCGGGCGACTGCGGCGAGCCGATCCATATCCTCGCGCGTCTGCATCTCGGTGACGGCAATGAGGATTTCGTGGTCGGAGACCTTTACGCCGGGGAGTATGCCGGCTTTCTTGACGCAGGAGTGGATGAGGGTGTCCACCTTGTAGTCGGTTTCCAGCAGGAACTCGTTGAGGAACGGTTTACCGGGATATTTCAGCCGTGCGCGGCCATCCTCAGTGAGTTTTGCAAGGAGGTATTCGGCTCCGGCGTGCGAGCGCTCGTTGATCTCGCGCAGGCCGGCGGCTCCCATCAGACTCATATAGATGCTCACGTAGAGGGTCATGAGTCCCTGGTTGGAGCAGATGTTGGAGGTGGCTTTCTCGCGGCGTATATGCTGCTCGCGCGCCTGGAGGGTCAGTACGAAGCAACGGCGTCCTTCCGAGTCGCGGGTGGCGCCGACCACACGTCCCGGCATCTTGCGCATCAGCGACTTGGTGGCGCAGAGGAAACCGAGGTACGGACCGCCGAAACTCAGCGGTATGCCGAGACTTTGCGCGTCGCCGCAGGCTATGTCGGCCCCCCATTCGCCGGGGGTGCGGAGCGAGGCCAGGTCGGAGGCCACGCAGGTCATCACCAGCAGTGCCTTGCGGGAGTGTACGAGGTCGGCCAGACCGGTGTGGTCCTCGATAATGCCGTAGTAATTGGGAACGGGCACGATCACGGCGGCCACGTCGGAGTATTCGGCGAGTTTCTTCTCGAGGTCGGCGCGTGAGGTCACACCGCCGTCCATGGCGATGGATTCCACCTCTATGCCGTGGTAGTGGGCATAGGTGTCGACCACGCGACGGTAGGCCGGATTGATGGTTTCCGACACCAGCACGCGGCGTTTCTTGCGGCCTGCGGCCACGGCCATGAGCATGGCTTCGGCGGTGGCGGTGGCGCCGTCGTACATCGAGGCGTTGGAGATCTCCATCCCCGTAAGGCGCGCCATCATCGACTGGTACTCGAAGATATACTGTAGCGTACCCTGCGAGATTTCAGGCTGATAGGGGGTATAGGCCGTGAGAAACTCCGACCGCTGCACGAGGTTGAGCGCGGCAGCCGGTGAATAATGGTCGTAAAATCCGGCGCCGGCGAAGCACACCAGTCCGGTGCGGTTGCGGCTGCCGAGGTCCGTGAAGAAGCGGCGCACCTGCGGCTCGCTCATCTGCGCGGGCAGATTGTAGGGTTCTTTCAGCATCAGTTCGTCCGGAACGTCGCTGTAAAGCTCCTTCAGTTCGTTGAGCCCGCAATGGCCGAGCATGGCCTTTATGTCGTCGGGCGTATGAGGGAAATATCTGTGCACGGTAAGAGGTTAAAGGTTAGAGGTTAGGCGAGAGGCGAGAGGCAAGAGGGGGGCGCAGCGTGCTGCACTCGACCCGGTCGGGGCGACCTGCGGCTGTAGGGACGCACCGTGGTGCGTCCGCCAAAACAGCCGGGGCGCATACCGACGTCAGGGTTCAGTGGGCGGTGGCGCAGAAGTCGTCGTAGGCGGCTTCGTCCATGAGGCCCTCGAGCTGGGAGGCGTCGGTGACGAGGACTTTCATCAGGTAGTTGGCCATGGGGTCGTCGTTGACCAGGCGGGGATTGTCGGCGAGGGCTTCGTTAACCTCGGTTACCTCAAGGTCTACGGGTGCGTAGAGGTCGGATGCGGCCTTCACGGATTCTATTGCGCCGAAATCCTCGCCCTGGCTGAACTCGTCGCCCTCTTCGGGGAGATCGACGTAGACTACGTTGCCGAGCTGTTTGGCGGCGAAAGCGGAGATGCCTACGAAACCTTCGGTTTCATTCTCCATGCGGATATATTCGTGGGTCTTGCTGTAGTAAATCATGACTTTGGGGATTGTTTTATGGTTGTTATTCGGGAATTTTTACTGTTTGTAGCTTTTCTTGTAGAACTTCTTGGGCACCACGGTGCAGGGGAATGTCTTGCGGCGGATACGCACTTTCAGTGGAGTGTCGCGTTTGGCCCAGGGAGCGTCGACTAGCGCCATCGCCACGGATTTGCCGGTGGAGATGGAGTTGTAGCCGGTGGTGACGTGCCCTACAACCTCGTCGGCTTCGTTGAGCACCTCGTAGCCGTGGCGTGGAATGGCTTTGTCGGCCAGTTCGAGACCTACCACACGGCGGCGCGGACCCTCCTCTTTCTGGCGCGCGATGGCCTCGCGGCCTATGAGCTCGGGTTTGTCGAGTTTGACGAACATCGACAGACCGGCTTCCACCGGAGTGATGTCGTCGGTCAGTTCGTCACCGTAGAGGGGTAGGCCCACTTCGAAGCGGAGGGTGTCGCGGCATCCCAGACCGCAGGGAGCGCAGCGGCCGGAGTCCATCAGTTTGTCCCAGAGCTTCGCGATGACGGCGTGCGAGGCGTAGATCTCGAAGCCGTCTTCACCGGTATATCCTGTGCGCGAGATGATTATAGGTTCGCCGCATGTTTCGGTCTCCTTGAAAGTATAGAACGAGAGGTCGGCGCAGGGTATGGCAAGCGCCTCTTCCACAACCTTCTCGGCGTTTGGACCCTGTACGGCCAGCTCGGAATAGGTATCGGAGAGGCAATCCACCTGCACGTCGTAATTCCGGGCGTTTTCAAGAATCCATGCTTCGTCCTTGGCGATGTTGGCGGCGTTGATCACAAACAGGAAATGGTTCTCGCCGCGTTTGTACACAAGGAGGTCGTCCACCACGCCGCCGTGGGGGTGTAGCATCATGCCGTAGAAGCACTGACCGATCGGGGCACCGGCCACATCGTTGGTGAAGATGGCGTTGACGAAGCGCTCGGCCTCCGGGCCGTGGATGTCGACCTCGCCCATGTGGCTGACGTCGAACACGCCGCAGTCGTTGCGTACGGCGTTGTGCTCCTCCACAATTCCCCGGTACTGGATAGGCATATCCCATCCGGCGAAGGGGCTCATCATCGCCCCGAGAGCCACGTGGCGGTCGTGGAGGCACGTTTTCTTAATCTCTTCCATTGTTGTCAGGTATCAGTAAGGTTATAAATTGTTCGTTTGAAAGACCGGATATGATCTCCTCCACTTTTATTCCGGCCAGAGCTGAGGCTAAGGCCGCGTGGGTAAGGGGCACACCTTCGAGGTGCCGCAACAGGGAGCCGTCGATGTCGGCCAAAGGGAAGAAATCTCCTGTCAGGCGCACGGAAATGATTATGCCCCGTGAGTCAGTCGTCACTTCGGGGGAGAACTCCCCGCTCCCCTCTATGCGTACGCGGCGCCCCCGGCGTTGCGAGGCCGTGGTGCCGTAGAGCCATTCCGGTTTATAATAAGGAGCCTCGATGCGGCGTATCTCCGCCACATCGTCGGGGGTGAGTGCCATGGTGGAGTCGGACAGATGCCTGCGCAGGAACTCCTTGAAATCCTCTATCCCCAGAGCGGGGAGGTGTTCGTGTATGGTGGTGATATGGCTGCGCACCGAGCTCACACCTTTGGCGGCGAGTTTTCCGGCCGAAGGGGTGAGGGCCTGCTGCATTGTGGCGGGATCGGTGTCGTACAGCATCGTGCCGTGTACGATCGAACGGCCGGGGAGGTGGTGGAAAGCGTTGCCGCTGACCTTGCGCCCCCCGATGAGGATATCGTTGCGGCCGTTGGCCTCGGCATCGAGCCCCAGATGGCGGAGAGCCGCGGCCATACGGTTGCAGTAGGCGGCGAAAGTCTCTTCCACGCGGGTCGAGGAGGTGATAAGCGCGGTCATTATGTTGTTGCGGTCGGCGTAGACACACCCTCCGCCGCTTTTACGGCGGTAGAACTGAATGTTGTTTTCCAGGCAGAAAGGCAGATTCACCTCGGCATGCACATCCTGGTTGCGCCCGTAGATCACCGTAGGGTTCACCTGCCACATCACGAAATATTCTCCGTCGTAGTTGCGGGCCAGGTGCTCCTCTATCGACAGATAGAAAGGGAGCCTCTGCTGCGAGGCGGCGGTTTCCGGTGGAAGCACTACATGGATCATATCGTAAGAGTATCGGTTGAGGCGCCGGTTTGTCAGCGCTCCTCAAAGTTACAGAATGTTTTTGAGATACGGCGCAAACATCGGCGAAAAAATCTCGCGCCTCCCAAAGTTAAAGGATGTTAAACTTATTCCTCTGTCAAACATTTCACCCCTTGGCGCGTTTTAGT
>URZG01000152.1 GCA_900552325.1 uncultured Porphyromonadaceae bacterium
AAAGCACCATCAGCCACGCCTGCCACGGCAGCCTGAACCGGCGCACCAGCGCCACGGCCCCGCACCCGGCAAGCATCGGCAGCCCGATCCCCTCGTGCATCATCCCCGCCAGCAGTCCGCACAGGCACCCGGCAGCCGTCCACAGGGCTCCCCTCTTGCCTCTTGCCTCTTGCAGCATACCTGAGAACAGCCATACGAAAGCGATGCCGAAAGCCGTGGACCACACATAGTTGAGTGCGTAATCTGGGTATGAAAGATAATCGCGCCAGGGCCACAGCACAAGCGCCACCGGCCACAGCCACAACATCGCCGTCGCGCCCCACTGCCGCCACTGCTTTCCCAACCCCAGACGCGCCACGGCATACAGAATCCACCCAACCGCCACCGCCGTAAGACCGGCGAACAGCCACCCCGGCATACATGATGTAACCACCGGCGCCAGGTAATTGGCCAGGCGCCCGTTGGAATCGGTGCGATACCAGGCGGCATAGTCAACCCACCCGCTGAACGATTCTCCCGCCCGCCCTATGAACTCATCCAGAAAATGCGCGAACGCAAGGTCATCGGCCTGCAGCGGCGTCCACGCCATCCACAGCGCCATGAAAACAGCGGCGACAGCCGGTATCGCCCGTCGCCCCCATCCCGTTATGCCCGCATTATCAGAATGTTTCATCATCTTTGTAACCGTATCATGTCGGCTCTCCGGCCATATTATTGATGGCTGTTTCGTGATATTCACCAAGAAGACCCTCGAAGTCCAACTGATTTACGTAAGCATTCCCTGATGATTTTGGTTTGAGATTAAAGTTTTTCCCACTCATTTTACCAAAAATTTCAGCCACAGCTTCCGTATAGTCAGGACTTTGAGAAGGCTCAACCGCCTGTATCGCGTTGAACAACCGAATTAGAGAACGTCCGACAGCCCATGCAAGATTAACAGGTACAGCATTACCAATCTGTTTGTACTTGTCACTAATCGTTCCGGAAAACAACCAGTTATCAGGGAACGTCTGTATCCTGGCATACTCCCTAACTGTCAACGGTCGGGTTTCTAAAGGATGACACCGCTCCGTTTGTTTCTGACAGGGTGAACAGGTAAGTGTAAGCGACGGTTCATCAAGGGATAGGCGGCGGGCCATTCCTGTTTTGCCACCACCCAAATGCCAGCTCCCCCCCATATAATCTTTAGCCACTTCCTCCGGCAAATCACGCCAGTCGCCACCTTGCGGTACGAGGTCAAGCACTTTCTGTTTCCTGAGGGGGTATTTTACCCCTTCGGAGTCGGGTACGTCGGCATCGAATATCACACTTTTGAATAGTGCATCCCTCAGCGTGAGCACCCGTGTATATGGTGAGGGCCAATGGAACTTCACCTTGTCATACAAATCATTGCGTATAGCAATGAGTATAAGCCTTTCACGTTTTTGGGGAACCTGGTACATTATCGCTTTCAGCACTCGAGGCTCCACAAGCGTATAACCAAGCTCACTTATGGTATTTCTTATGGTGGAAAAGGTTCGTCCATTGTCATGCGATGTCAGGCCTTTTACATTTTCGCCCATAAAGACTTTCGGACGAATTTCTTTTACGGCTCTCGCCAGTTCAAAGAACAAAGTACCACGGGTATCATTGAAGCCACCCTGTTTGCCCGCATAGGAAAATGCCTGGCAAGGGAATCCACCCGAAAGAAAGTCCACCTTATCACGCAAAGGGGTGAAATCAACATCATGCACATCTCCTTCAATTACATTCCATTCAGGCCGGTTCGTACGTAGGGTATCGCAGGCATGTTTGTTGAATTCGTTAAGCAACACATGTTTAAAACCCGCTAATGAAAGACCGAGGGCAAGACCTCCCCCTCCGGCGAATAATTCCACGGATGTATATGCTCGTGCCGGAAGTACCTGAAACTCCTCTTCCCAGTGGCTGTGCAAAATTTCAGCTACTTCAGGAATTTTATCTATCTCTTCAAGATAAAAACCATTTATCCCATTTTCGCAATGGGAAGGATATACGCCGTTTTCCGCCCACTTACGGACGGTAGCATTGGAAGTGCCGATTAAAGCAGCGAGATTATTTTCTGATATGAACTGCATATTTATATACCACCCTTTCTCTTAATCTCACAGGCAATTTCTTCAATTTTTTTCTTTATGAGGGCACTCCCGTTTATACCGTCCTCATCCACGACTTCACCGAACGCCTTTGCGAAACGATAGTAGAACGTCTTATCTCCTGTAAGACGTTCCCAAAATTCCGCACCGCAATACACCGGATAAGCGGCGGATATAGTCTTGTAATTAGCCGACAATTTTTCCCCGTAAAGTACCCCTACAATCATGTCATCTATCTGTAAAGGCAGATGATCAAGCCGAGCCTTACCGATAAGTTTCTTGAAATGGCCGAGAATTGTGGCCACGTCATCCTTGTTTATCGTCTTGGGGCCAGCTTTACATTGACAATATTTTTTTCTGCCGTCAATGGCGTCAATGAATTCTATATCGATACCGTCTATACCTGATGCACAACCGGCAACTTGAGCCAGTCGGGATATGAATATCTGGGTATTCTGTCCGAAACTGGTGTTTATACTTGTTCCGAGAATACGAGGATAGACTAACGCTTTCGCCATTGACAACGGGGTGGTGTCACCACATAGGAAAGACGCAAGATAATTTATAAGAAACGGATTGACATCAAAACTTTTTAGTTTAAGTTTCTGTATGTTTTTTATGTGTTTCGGTATGATTGAAGTACGGAAATAATTTTTTCCGCTTTCAATGATTGCTTTTTTTTGTTCTTCTGTCATTGAGCCGGGAGATCAATTTAGTTTAAGAAACTGTTTAAATGCAAAGTTACGGCTTTTCAACAAGATTCGGGCATTATAACCCAATTTTTAAAAGGAAATCCATTAACTCTTACCATACTCCGCATCACTTTCCGCCGCCATATTCATAGCGCCGCCATATTCCATATTATCATAGCGTTGTGTTTCTTTAGGCTTAAGACTTTGTAGGAATTTATGGTTGATATGGTATTCGATTTCCAATAACGTCTGTTGCCTTATTGCCGGTTTCAACTGACATTCCCATATAGTCATTACTGACCACCCCATCCGTTTCAACTTATCCTTGTCGCGGGCATCCCGCTGTTTATTGCGCTCTATCTTTTTTCTCCAGAAATCGCTATTCGTTTTCGGTACGTGCCCGTCCTCATCATGTCCATGCCACAAACATCCGTGGATGAAAATAACTATACCATATTTCCGTAATACAATATCCGGAGTCCCGGGTAATCCTTTCACATTTTTCCTATAACGGTAACCACGCGAATACAGGTAACGGCGTACTATCATCTCAGGTTTAGTGTCCCGGCTCCGAATTTTCGCCATAACGGCGGAACGCTTCTTTTTACTCCAAATATCCATACCGTCTTTTTAAGTTCCCTATCGCAAAATTACGAAAAAATGGCTAATTTTGCAGACTGTACAGAATAATTCCGAAGAGTAGATTACTGATATGAACGAAAATATGGATACGATAAATGCCGATAAGGGCCGGGAGCCGCTGATGCGGAGGCTCGCCGGGCTGCCGGGAGCGGCTATCGAGGCGCTGAAATGCCCGCAGGTGTGGGGATTTTTCCTGTCGCTGGCGGTGATTGCCGTGGTGGCGATCGCTTTCTTCTACCCCGACGCCTCGATGGGCAACGAGCTGCGCCAGCACGACATGCAGCAGGGCGCGGCCATAGGCCATGAGGCGCAGGAGTGGATGGAGGAGCACCCCGGAACCGAACAGCCCCGATGGACAAACTCCCTCTTCTCCGGCATGCCTACGTTCCAGATCTCGCCCACCTATCCCTCCAACTCGCTGTTCGCCTGGATCTCAACAGTCTTCGGGGCCGGACTGCCCTCCCCATCCAACCTCCTGTTCATGATGATGGCGGGGATGTTGATATTGCTGATGGCCATGAAGTTGCGGTGGTACTATGCCCTTGTGGGCGCACTGGCGTGGGGTTTTTCCACCTACTTCATCATCATCATCGGCGCCGGACATATATGGAAGTTCGTCACATTGGCCTACATCCCGCCCACCATCGCCGGCGTGGTGATGGCCTACCGGGGCCGCTGGCTCACAGGTTCGGCGCTGGCCGCACTCTTCGCCATGATGCAGGTGCAGAGCAACCACGTGCAGATGACCTACTACTTCCTCTTCGTGATCCTCGCCCTGGTGATAGGCTACTTCTTCCAGGCCGTGCGCGCCGGCCGGCTCCCGCGCTGGTACAAGGCCACGGCAGCCCTGGCGGTCGCCGCCGTTCTCGCTGTCTGCGCCAACCTTCCCAACCTCTACAACACCTACAGATATTCCAAAGAGTCGATGCGCGGCGCCCATTCCGAACTCACCTCCGACACCCCCGCCGACGCCTCCGCGAAAACCGCCGGACTTGACCGCGACTATATCACCCAGTATTCCTACGGCCGCGCAGAATCGTTCACCCTCCTGATACCCAACGTAAAAGGTGGCGCGTCGGCCAAACCCGTGCAGGGACAGATGACGGCGCTCTCGGCAATCGACGTGCCAGGCGCCACCGACATAGCCGACAAATACGGGCTCAACGAGCAGGAGCGCATGTTCCTCGGTTATATGGGCCAATACTTCGGCGAGCCGGAGTCAACCAACGGTCCGGTCTACGCCGGGGCGCTGATTTTCGCCCTGGCCCTGCTGGGATGCGTCATCGTGCGCGGACCGGTGAAGTGGGCGCTCATGCTCACCGGCGCCCTGTCGGTGCTCCTCGCTTTAGGCCGTAACCTGCAGTGGCTCACCGACCTGTTCATCGACTATGTGCCGATGTACTCGCGGTTCCGCACCGTGGAGTCCATCCTCGTCATCGTGGAATTCGCCCTGCCCGTGCTGGCCATGCTGGCTCTCCACAAACTCTACGCCACCCCCGACGGCCTGAAAAAATACCGCAAGGCGATCTACTGGTGCTTCGGCATACCCGCACTCTTCTGTGTTGCGGGCTGGCTCTTCCCCTCGCTCTACGGGCCGGCGATCTCCGACGGCGACGTGCAGATCTCGCAATATCTCGGCTACCAGCTCCAGGCTATGGGCTATCCCGACGAAGCCATACGCGCCCTCTCCATCGACAACCCCGCCATAGCCGGCGCCCTTGCCGAGATCCGCGAGGGGATGGTAAGCGCCGACTCCCTGCGCTCGCTGATATTCATCCTGTTAGGCTTCAGCGCCGTGATGCTTCCGCTCCACCGTCAGGGAAAGCCCTGGATGGCCGTCACCCTTGTGGGAATCCTGGTCGTAGCCGACCTCTACCCCGTCAACAAGCGATACCTCTCGCACGAATCATTCTGCACCCCCGAGATAACCGCCTCCGATCCCTTCCCCCTCAGCGAAAACGACCGCGCCATCCTGGCCGACACCGCCATGAACTACCGCGTGATGGATATTCCGCAGTTCCAGGCCGCGGCCCCGTCGTACCACCACAAGATGATCGGCGGATACCATGCAGCGAAGCTCACACGCTACCAGGACCTTATCGACCGTCACCTCTCCAACTTCCTCAGCGGGAAACCCTCCGAAGCCGACTGGCGCGTACTCGACATGCTCAACGCACGCTATATCATCGGCCCCGACGGTTCGCTGGCCATGAACCCCGACGCCTTAGGCAACGCCTGGTTCGTGGACTCCGTGCGCTATGCCGCCGGTCCTGACGAGGAGAT